>JAEURL010000473.1 GCA_016789165.1 Anaerolineales bacterium
TGTGGGCTCCAGGTAGATGTCTGTCAGGGTGAGCGCACAGATCTCGCCGACCCGCAGTCCGCACCGGAGCATGAGTAGGAAGATGGCCCGGTCACGAACATCATCGACCACATCGAACAGCTTCTGCACGTCGCTGTCCCGGGCGTCGCGGGGCAAGCGCTGGCCGTGCGGGATGAAGTGGCGCTCGACCACCACCGGGTTGGGCAGCGTGGGTTCGTCCAGGGCCAGGAAGCGGTACAGGCCGCGCACGGCCGCCAGCCGGCGGTTGACAGTCGCGATCCGGTGGCCGCGCCCCTGGCAGTGCTCGATGAAGGCGTCCACGTCCAGGACGGTGACGTCCTTCGGGGCCTTGTCCAGCCACCTGAAGAAGAGCTGGACGTCGTGGGTGTAGTGCCTGACAGTGGCGCTACGCGGGCGCTTGCGCAGCAGCCATTTGTGGAAGCGATCAACTTCGGGGTGCATGCGGACCTCCTGGGGTGAGAAAAGAAACGGCCGGCTCGGAGACAAGCCAGCCTACCCGGAAGGTCGTGGAAGCGCCGCCGCGCCTCAGGTCAGGCGCGGATCAATTCCGTCTAAGAACAGTGCAGTGAGCCTTGATGGCCAGGTGACAGAAAATAGGCGGCCTTCTCGAAAGATGCCATCCAAGCAATCGAAATGTTGTTGCCCTACCATTTGATGAAAAATATCTCCAGAATCGCCGCCGCTGGCGAGGGTGGATATTCGCCCCTCCTCCAACGAGCGCTGGAGCTGCCCCCTTACCCCCTTTGAGAACCGCCTGAAGATCCCCATCCGCGCCGGCGAAAAGCTCTATCCCGGCGCGCCCCACGAATAGCGCCGGCCTGGCGTCCAGAGAAGCCGCCCCAAACCCGCCGCAGTGAGGCGCGCTGGCCCACGGTGAGCGGGCAGCCCGCCAGTTCTTGGCGCGCGGGTGCCGGCCGGGCTAGTGATTCTTCATGACGCCCTCGCGCCAGGCCAGCACGGCCGCCTGGGTGCGGTCGGCGAGGTGGAGTTTGCTGAGGATATTGCTGACGTGGCCCTTGACGGTGTTCTCGCTGATGACCAGCTTGGTCATGATCTCGGTGTTGGTCAGGCCGCTGGCGATCAACTTCAGGATTTCCATCTCGCGCTCCGTCAGATCGCCGAAAGGATCACTCGGCTTGGCTTGGCCGCCTTGGACTTCCTGGATCAGGCGGGCCGCCACCCGGGGATGCAGGCGCGCTTCGCCCAGCGCGGCGTCGCGGATGGTCTCGGCCAGCTCCTCGATCCTGACGGTCTTGAGCTGGTACGAGATCGCGCCCGCGCGCAGAGCCGGAAAGATGTGCTCGTCGTCATGATATGAGGTGAGCACCACCACCTGGGTGCGCGGGCTGAGGCGCCTGATCTGGCGCGTCGCTTCCACGCCGTCCAGGCCCTCCATCTTCAAATCCATCAAGACCACATCCGGGATGGTGGTCGCCACCTGGCGCACCGCCTCTTCACCTGACTCGGCTTCGCCGACGACGATGAAGTCTTGGCGGGCTTCCAGCGCGGCCCGCACGCCCTGGCGCACGACGGCGTGATCGTCCACGAGAAAGATAGTCACGGGCTGGGTCATGGCGCGTTAAGTCCCCGATCTGAGGGTGGATGGATCGGCGGCGCTCAGCACTGGCCGGTGACGGTCACCCAGGTGCCCTGCCCCGGGGCGCTGTCCAGGGTCAACGTCCCATTCGGCAAGGCGGCGGCCCGCTCACGCATCGATTGCGTGCCGAGGCCGGGCGGCACCAAGGCCGGGTCAAAACCATGTCCGTCATCCTTGACGGACAGTTTGACCTGGGCCTCGCGGCAATCGAGCTGGACCTCGACGCGCCGGGCCTGGCTGTGGCGGGCGACGTTAGCCAGCGCCTCCTGCGACAGCCTGAAGAGCGTGTGCTCCACTTCGCGCGGGAGGGGGCGCTCGCCGTAAACCTGAAATTCGGCGGCGATGCCGCTCTGCTGTGACCATTCGGTCACGTAGCGGCGCAAGGCGTCGGCCAGGCCGTGATCCCCCAGCGCCGGCGGCCGCAGCTCCAAGATCAGGGTTGCCAGCTCCTGGCGCAGCAGGTCGGCCAGCTGCTCGGCCTGACGGAGGTGCCTGTCCGCGGCCGCCGGATCGCGTCCCAGCAGCGAGCGCGCCGCGTCCAGCTGGGCCGAGAGGGCGAAGGCCTGTTGTTTGGCGCTGTCGTGCAGGTCGCGCGCCAGACGGTTGCGCTCCTCGGCGATGGCCAGATCCTGGATCTGGCGCTGCGCGCGGCGCAACTCTTCAAGCATAGACGCATTCTCCTGGCGCGCGATCTCAACCTCGCGCAGGGCCTGGCCGAAGACGCTGCACAGGCCAAAGACCGCGGCGTTGAACAGGATGACGAGCACAGCCTCCAGACCGCGCATCCACAACAAAACCAGACTGCTGATGGTGAAGAACAGCGCCACCCAGGCCAGCATCCTGCGCGGCGGGAAGATCGCCCCGACGCGGATGCTGAGCAGGAAGAACAAAAACGTAAAGGTGTCACTGTTGCGCGAGCGCAGGAGCAGCAGGCCGGTGATGACCACCACCTGGGCCCCGCTGTAGATCATGAGCTGACGCTCGTCGCGGGCGGTTTGGAACACGAACCGATGGATAAGTAAGAAGGCAAGGCACAACACCACCACCGCGGCGCGCGCCGCCGGGTCTGTCAGGCCCTGGAAGCCCAGGCTGCACGGAATCACCACAGCCGGGTAAGTGGCCAGGTCCAGCCAGCGCGAAGCGCGCAAGGGGACGAAGCGGCCCGAGGTCATGGCGTCATTGTAATGCCGATCGCGCGGCCGGCGCTGATCTGGGGCCGCGCCCGGCTCATGGGCTGGCCAGCGTCAATTGGCCGACGCCCATCTGGATGTCGATCATCCAGGCCGGCCCCGGGCCGGCGGTGGTGTAGCGGCCCCCGTCCGTCGTCCACGCGCCCTCGGTGACGAGGCGGGAGGGTCCGCGCTGGACCCCGACCTCGGCCGCGACCCCGGCCGGGATCTCCAGGCGCAGGTTGGCTGCGCCGACGGTGACACTGATGGCCACCCCCTCCGACAGGCTGTCGGCGAGGCGCAGCGTCAGGTCGCCGGCCGGGAAGGCCACCTGCACCTGCCGCAGCGGCTCGCTCAGGCTCAGGTCCCATTGATTGAGAGCGCCTGCCGGCGCGCTGGCGAGGGTGTGGTCAGGCAGGCGCTGTTCGATCCGCAGGCGGCCCTGATCCAGGGCCAGGCTGGGCTGCCACTCGGCGACGTTGTAGTTGATCGTGCCGTGGGCCAGGCCCTCGGCCCCGCCGGCCAGGGTGAGCGTGGCGGTGCCGGGCGCCAGGGTCAGCGCCACTTCCGTCGCCGCCGCTGCCTCGGGGAGGGCCGGGCTGATGGAAAAGGTTTCCGTCGGGATGGTCGTCAGGCCGCCCAAAGGCACCGTGACCAGCGGGTTGCACGCCAGCGCGGCCAGGGTGAGCGCGGCCAGGACGCGCAGGGGTTGATAACGCATGCGGATGTCTCCTTAAGCGCCGGCCGGGCCGCGCAGCTGCCGGCGGCGGCCGAGTAGGGCGGCTCCCAACAGGGCCACCGTCGCCAGGGCATAGACGGCCGTCGCGTCCGAGGCGCCGATGAAGTCGAGCTGGGGCACGAGCTGGTTGAACGGGCCGAAGTACCACAACCCCAGGTAGACCACCTCGAAGAGTTTGCTGCTGCCCGACCAGATGGCCAGGGCCACCGCCAGCGCCGGGATGAAAAGGACAGCGACACCCCAGGCCGCCAGGCTGAGGCTCTCCCCGGTCCGCAGGAAGGTGAGCGCGGCGCCGCTGCCGCTCAACGCGGCGACCACGGCCCCGGCCAGCCAGGCGGCCGGGAGCTGACGGCGCAGGGTGTTGGCGGTCGAGAAGACCAACCCCTGTGTGTGGTAGCGCGCCTCCCGCGCGCCCAGGCCGGACCAGACCAGGATGGGCCAAAGCCAAGCGGCCGGCAGGAGGTAGGCCTTCACGACGTCAGCCGGCGCCAGGCCAGCGGCCAGGATCAGGACCACGGCGATCAGAGACCACCACCTGGGCAGGCCTTTGTGGACCAGACGCAATTCGCCCAGCAAGACGCGCCCGAAGTTGAAGCGCCGGGACGCGGCGGCGAGCGGTGTCAGCGGCG
>JAEURL010000538.1 GCA_016789165.1 Anaerolineales bacterium
AGCAGATCGCCAGCGCCCAGCAGGAGATCGAGGCGCTGACCTCCAAGCTCTCCTCGCTGCAGACCAACTACGCCACCCTGCTGGCCACCTCCAGCCAGAACGCCATCAACACCCTGAGCGTGTTTGAGTCGGCGGCCCTGCCCACCGAGCCGATCAGCTCGAACGCCATGCTGATTGTGGCCCTGGCGGCCGCCAGCGGCGCGGCTTTGGCCGTCGGCGCGGCCTATTTGATCGAATTGCTGGACAACACCTACAAGAACGCCGATGAGGTCTCGCAGGCCGTGCCCTTCCCCATCATCGGCCACATCGGCGAGCTGGAACGCGAGCGCGGCGGCTCCATCCTGACCGTAGCCGAGCGCCCGCTTGGCCCCGTGGCGGAAGGCTTCCGGTCGCTGCGCACCAACCTGGAGTTTGTCGGCGTTGACCGGCCGCTGAAGACCATCGTCATCACCAGCGCCAACGCCGGCGATGGGAAGTCCTCGGTGGCCCTCAACCTGGCCCTGATGATGGCCCAGAGCGACAAGCGCGTGGTTCTGCTGGATGCGGACCTGCGCCGGCCCAGCCTGCACCGCGTGCTGGGGATCCCCAACCGGGAGGGCCTGAGCGACCTGTTCCGCGGGCGCCTGCACCTGGACGACGTCCTGCGCCCCGGCAAGGTGCCGCGCCTGCAGATCATCACCAGCGGGACGGTGCCGCCCAATCCCACCGAGCTGCTCAGCTCCCAGCGCATGGACCAGATCCTGGACGAGCTCAAGGGCGTCGCCGACGTGGTGATCGTGGACAGCCCGCCCTTCTTCGTCGCCGACGCGTGGGTGCTGGCCTCCAAGGTGGACGGCGTGCTGTTCGTGGTGCGCCCGGGTTATACGCGGCGCAACATGGTGCGCACGGCGGTGGAGCAGTTCCAGCGCATCAATGCGCGCGTGATTGGGGTGGCGCTCAACCGCCTGTCGCGGCCGCGCGGCCTGTACACGCCCGGCGCGTACATGTCCTACTACTACAGCGTCGAGGTGGATCAGCAGACCGGCTCCGTCAACGCCGGCGTCAAGCGGCGCGGCCTGCAATCCATGTTCAGTGGCCTGCAGCGCCGGTCGGAGAAGCCCGCGCTGCCGGGCGGCGAGCCTGAGCCGACAGCCGAGCCGGCGCCCGCCAACGGCAACGGCCACACCGTGCGGCTGGAAGTCCTGCCGCCGGCCGCCCCGGTCCCGCCGGCCAACGAGCGTTCGCGCGTCTCGCTGGACGTGCTCTACGCCATCAGCCGCGAGCTGGCCACCCAGTTGGACCTGAAGGAGCTCATGCAGCGCGTGCTGCAGATGACGCTGGACAGCTTTGGGGCCTCCAGCGGCAGCATCATCGTCCTGGACGACCGCGGCGAGGCGATGGAAGGCGTCATGATTTACGAGGGGCGGGTGCAGACCCAGGACTCCGAGCAGTTGGCCGAGGTCATTGACCGCGGCCTGGCCGGCTGGGTGATCAAACACCGCCGGCCGGCGGTCCTGGACGATACCCACGCGGACGAACGCTGGGTACGGCGCGGCTGGGACGCCGATGGCACCGGGCCGCGCTCGGTGGTCAGCGTGCCGCTCATGTCCAGCGACCGGGTGGTGGGCGTCCTGACGCTGGCCCACTCCAGCGTCGGCCATTTCTCGCGCGACGATCTCTCTATGCTCACGGCGATCGCCGTCGGCCTGTCTACCAACAGCCGCGCTTACGCCAACTAGCCGCCGCTGCTGACCGTGTTTTCCGGACGCCGGGGAGGCCAACTCCCCGGCGTCTTGCATGTAGGCGGGCCGGCCGGCCCGCCTCCGTTTATCCGTCAGGGACCCGATGCAACTCTACTATCTGCGGCACGCCGAATCGACCAACAACCGCCTGTTCCGCCTGACTGGGGCGGAAGTCGGCCGCTCGTGCGACCCGGCGCTCACAGACCTGGGCCGCCAACAAGCCGAACGGCTGGCCCTGTTCCTGGCCGGCGCATCCGCAGCGCCGGCGCCGGATGGGACCGATCCCCAGAACCGGGCTGGCTTTGGGCTGACCCACCTTTATTGCAGCCTGATGGAGCGGGCCGTTGCCACCGGCACGGTCCTGGCCGGCCGGCTGGGCCTGCCGCTGCGCGCTTGGGCGGATTGGCACGAAGAGGGCGGCGTGATCCTGGCTGACCCCGTCACCGGGGAGGTGGTCGGTCAGCCCGGCCACAACCGCGCCTGGTTCGCCGAGCATTACCCAGCGCTGGATCTGCCCGCTGACCTGGGCGCGGCCGGCTGGTGGAACAACCGCCCGCTGGAGCCCGCTGCAGACCGTCTGGCGCGTGCCCGGCGCGTGTTGGCCGAACTGTACGCGCGGCACGGCGGCACCGCCGACCGGGTGGGCATCGTCAGCCATGGCGGCTTTATCAACCACCTCATCACCGCGCTGTGCGGGCAGGCCGCGCCCTTGCCGGTCGGGCACCTGCTCAACAACTGCTCCATCACCCGGATTGATTTTCAGGCCGACAGCCGGGCCGAAATCATCTACCAGAACCGGGTGGACTTCCTGTCGGCTGAGCAGATCACCTGAGGGGCCCGGCTGCCGGCCGGCCACCTCGGCTACAATCGCCGTCTATGCCTACTTCACTGCGTTCACAATTCCTGCTGGACCCCGCCGTCGTCTTCCTCAACCACGGTTCCTTTGGCGCCTGTCCGCGGCCGGTGTTTGACGAGTATCAGCGCTGGCAGCTGGAGCTGGAGCGCCAGCCGGTGGAATTCCTGGGCCGGCGCTTTCCGGCGTTGATGCGCGCGGCCCGCGCAGCCTTGGGCGCCTATCTGGGCGTGCCCGCCGATGACTTGGTCTACGTGGCCAACGCGACCGTGGCTATCAACATCGTGGCCCGCAGTCTGCGCCTGGCGCCCGGTGATGAAATCCTGACCACCGACCACGAGTATGGCGCCATGGACCGGACTTGGCGCTTTTTGTGCGCCCAGAGCGGGGCGCGGTACGTCACGCGGCCTGTTGCGGTGCCAGTCGCCGACCCCGCGGCGCTGGTGGAGGAGTTTTGGCGGGGCGTAACGCCGCGGACGCGCGTGATCTTCCTCAGCCACATCACCAGTCCCACGGCGCTGACCCTGCCGGTCCAGGCCATCTGCCAGCGGGCGCGGGCGGCCGGCATCCTGAGCATCGTGGATGGCGCCCACGCCATTGGACAGCTGCCCCTGGACCTGGCCGCGCTCGGCGCCGACGTGTATACCAGCAATTGCCACAAATGGCTGGGCAGCCCGAAAGGGTCCGCCTTCCTGTATGTCCGCCCAGACTGTCAGGCGCTGGTGGCGCCGCTGGTCGTGAGCTGGGGCTGGCAAAGCGAGGCGCCCGGCCCGTCGCGCTTTGTGGACGAGCAGGAATGGACCGGCACCCGCGATATTGCCGCCTATTTGGCGACGCCGGCCGCCATCGCCTTCCAGCGCGATCATGATTGGGAGGCCGTGCGGGCCGGCTGTCACGCGCTGGCCGTGGACGTTCAGGCCCGCGTCGGCGCCCTCACCGGCCTGCCGCCCCTCAGCCCCCCGGATTGGTTTACGCAAATGGTCGCTCTGCCGCTGCCGGCCTGCGACCGGGATGCGCTCAAAACGCGCCTGTACGCCGAATATCGGGTTGAAGCGCCCGTGATCACGTGGAACGGCCGGCAGTTAATCCGGATCTCGGTCCAGGGCTATAACACGCCGGCCGATATCGATCGGCTGCTGGAAGGCTTGCGGGCCCTGCTGCCGGCGGTGGCGCGCCCATGAGACCCGCAGCCTGGCCCCGCTGGCTGCGCCTCCTGTTCCTGGCCGCGATCCCGCTGATTTTCTTTGGCATGCTGGCGCTGGGGGTGTGGCAGCTTGGCCGACTGCAGGCCCGGCGCGCTCACAACGCCGTTATCGCGGCCCGGCTGGACGCGCCGCCGGCCGCG
>JAEURL010000540.1 GCA_016789165.1 Anaerolineales bacterium
GATCAGTTGTTCTCACCCACCGTCTTTGAAGACGTGGCCTTCGGCCCGCTGCACATGGGGCTACCGGAGGCCGAAGTGCACGGACGCGTGGAGCGGGCGCTGGCGGCTGTGGGCATGCAGGCCTACGCGCCGCGCGTCTCGCATCACCTGAGCGTGGGCGAGAAGAAGCGCATCGCCATCGCCACCGTGCTGGCCATGCAGCCCGAGATCCTGGTGCTGGACGAGCCCTCGGCCGGCCTGGATCCGCGCGCCCGGCGCGGCCTGATCAACCTGCTGCGCGATCTGCCGCAGACCATGCTCGTGTCCACGCACGACCTGCGCCTGGTTCAGGAGGTCTTTCCGCGCACCGTGATCATGGACGGCGGCCAGGTGGTGGCCGACGGCCCCACCCAGCAGGTGCTGGCCGATCCGGTTCTGCTGGAGGCCCACGGTTTGGAAGTGGTCTAACCGATACCGCTTGGAGAATCTCGGGGGGGTATGTCAAAATGGGGGTATCTTTCCCTGCTTGGCAGGACCTATTGCTCTCGGAGGAGACCCCATGACCGGTTCGCGTTCTAAAACATTGCAAACGCCCACCCGTATCCTGGCTGTCCTGGCCGTGTTGGCTGTGGGGGCCCTGGCCTGCTCGTTTGGCGGCGACGGTGGGACAACTTCCAGCGGCCCCACCAACACGCCCGGCCCGAAGGTCCTCTTCAAGGACGATTTCTCCAGCTCCAGCAGCGGCTGGGGGACCGGCGCGGATGACACCGGTTCGCTGGATTACGAGTCCGGCCAATACGTCTTCAAGATCACCAAAGAAAAGTGGTTCACCTGGGGCAACCTGGCGGACGAGAATTTTGAGAACGCCCGGATCGAGGTCGAGGTGCAGAACAAGAGCGGCCACGACGAGCCGACCTTTGGCATCATCTGCGGCTACCAGGACGAGCAGAACTTCTACTATGCCGGCTTCGGCTCGGACGGCTACTACGCCATTGTCCGCACGCAGAACAACGAGGACCTGTTCCTGACCGACGCCGCCGACAACCAGTGGGTCCAGTCCGACGACATCTCCACCGGCCAAGAGAAGTACGACCTGGCGCTGGAGTGCGCCAACGGCGAACTGAAGCTGGTGGTGGACGGCAAGACCATCGCCTCGGTTCAGGATGACACGTTCAAGAGCGGCCAGATCGGCCTGTTCGTGCTCACCTTCGACCGCTCGGACGCCGAGGTCAGCTTCGACAACCTGCGCGTGGTGGAAGTGAAGTAGCCGCCGCCGGCGCCCTCGGTATAATGCGGAAGCCCTCCCTGGCGGAGGGCTTCCCTTTTTTTGCGAGGCAACTATGTCCACGGCTAACGCTTACGGCGCCGATCTGCAGCCCTTCGCCGGCATCCCGTCCTTCATGCGCTGCCCGGTCACCCGCGATCTGGCCGGCGTCGACGTGGCCGTGGTGGGCGTGCCCTTCGACGGCGGCACCTCCTACCGCAGCGGAACGCGCTTCGGGCCGCGCCAGATCCGGGCGGCCTCGCTGCTGCTGTGGGGCTACAACAATCCGCTGGCCGTCCGGCCGCTGGAGGCGCTGCGGGTGATCGATTACGGGGACGTGGACGTGATCCCGCCCGATATCGAGGCCACCATGCGCCACATCACGGCCGAGGTGGGCGGGCTGCTGGCGGCCGGCCTCACGGTGCTGGCCTTGGGCGGCGACCACTCGATCAGCCTGCCGCTCCTGCGCGCGCACGCCCAGCGGCATGGCCCGCTCGGCCTGGTGCACTTTGACTCGCACCCGGACACCTGGGAGAGCGAGTTTGGCGGCCGGCCGTACAGCCACGGTACGCCCTTCCGCCGGGCGGTGGAGGAGGGCCTGATCGACCCGGCCCGCTCGATCCAGGTGGGCCTGCGCGGCCCCACCAGCGGCGCCGCCGATTGGCAGCAGGCGCGCGACCTGGGCCTGCGCGTGATCACCATGGACGAGGCCGCCGAACTGGGGGTGCCGGCCGTGAGCCAGGCCATCCGGCAGACCGCGCGCGGGCCGCTGTATGTCACCTTCGATATCGACGCGGCCGACCCGGCCTTTGCGCCCGGCACGGGTACACCGGAGGTGGGCGGCTTCACCAGTCATGAACTGCTGCGCCTGGTGCGCGGCCTGCGCGGGCTGGACCTGCGCGGCTTTGACCTGGTGGAGGTCAGCCCGCCGTTTGACCACGGCGACATCACCGCCATCCTGGCCGCTAACCTGGCGTTTGAATTCCTGTCCCTGCTGGCGGATCTCCGGCGCGCCGCGTAGGGCGGCCGGCGGGGGTGGCGTTACTCGGCGCGCATGCCCTGCAGACGGGTCTTGACGGTCTGCTCGGTCTGCGGGCCGACCGGGTTGTTGGCCGCGTTCTGCTGGTAATAATCCGGGTAGACGGTGGAGGCGAAGACCTCGGCCCAGTATTCCTCGCTGGACACGGCCGCGTATGGTTTGTCGGGGTTGCCGGGCGGCGGCTCCACGGCCTGGCCGGCGTCGAACACGCACCCGATGGACGGGTTCTCGGGGTCGCAGCGCCGCGCGCCGGTCTCGGCCGAGACCGCCTGCGAGAGATGCTTGTGGCTGCGCCAGTCCAGGACGTGGCCGATCTCGTGGACGATCAGATAGATGGCGTAGTTTTGACCGTGGTCGAAGTTGTAGTCGGTCAGGACGATGTCGCCCAGCACGTCCTGGCCCATCGGCGGCGCGAAGGCGCGCAGCTCCGGCACCGGAACGCGCGCCATCCGCACCGGGCCGGCCATGGTGGTCCTGAACTCCGGCGGGCCGCCCAGCGTGTCCGCCACGCGTTCCACCGCCGTGGACGTCCACTCGAGTTCAGCGGTGGACCGCCAGGCGCTGGCCGGCCCGACCACTTCGCTGACGTGGACCTCGAACACGGTCCGCAGCTGCTCGGCGATCGCCTCAGCGCGCGGGATCTGGATTTCCTCCGGCCGCCGGAGGTATAGCGTACTCGCCAGGGCGGCCAGGGCCAGCGCGGCCAGCGGCAGCGCGACGAGCAGCCGCCGGCGCCGGGGCGGGGCGGGAGGCGCTGTCATGGGGTGGGCGCGATGGGCAGGGCCAGGTGCGTGGGATAGGCCCGGCTGCGGAGGACCCGCAGGCTGGTGTTGGCGGCCCAGGCCAGCGGCTCGGTGTGCCCGGCATCGGCGCCCGTCAATGTCAGCCGCAGACGCTTGCCGGCCTGGAAGGTGTTCGAGATCGGCAACAGGTCGAAGATCAGGGCCACCGGCTCATTCTGCGGCAGGATCGCCAGGAATTCAGGCTGGCCGGGGTGGAAGGGCAGCCCGAAATTCTCAAACGGCGCCGGCGTCACCGCCCGGTACGAGGCGCGCAGGACCCCTTCCGTCACGTACTCGGATTGGCCGCGCGCGTTGACCTCCTCCAGGTAAGCGAAGAGGTCCAGGTCGGGCGCGGCCGTGCTGAGGTAGAGGGTGAGGACCGGGCTGCCGCTCAGGGTCAGGTCGCTGGACAGCGGCGGGGTGGTATAGGTGAGGCCCTGTTCATCGTGCGGGCGCATCTCGTGGTATTCCAGGGCCTTGCCGGCCAGGTTGTCCCAGCGCGTGGCCGTTCCGGTGGTGGTGGTGGGGTCCACCAGGTAGTCATCGTAGGCCTCGGCCTCGGCCGGCGGTTCCGGCGCGAGCCGGCCGTCGTTGCGGGACGCCACGCTCCCGGATGGTCCGGCGGCCGCAAAGAGGATGGCCGGGCCGGCCTCCGGCGGCGGCCAGGCGGGCGCTGTCTGCCAGGCCCACAGGCCGGGCGCCCGGACCGTGGCATAAGTCACCGGGGCCTCGGCCATGATCCCATTCTCGATCCCCTTGAGCCAGTAGTCGAACCAGCGCAGTTGCTCCACCGGGCGCAGGGTCGTGAACTCCCGCCAATACGCATAGTGGCTGGCGGATGGGTTGGCCTCCCATGGGCCGACGACGAGCCGGCGGGGCCCGGTGAGGTTGGCGTACCACAGCAGGCCATCCCGCACGAACCCGTCCAGCCAGCCGGTCCAGATGTAGGCGGCCACGCCGGACTGGTTGATTGCGGCCAGCTCGTTCGCGGGTGAATCCAGGCCGAAGCCGTTTTCGGCGCGAAAGCGGCGCTGGTTCATGGCTGTCAGCAAATCCCAGTTGTCCAGATGCTCGGCGCGGGCCTGGGCCATCAGCCGGCCGCCCGGATCGGCGTCCACCGGCGGTGGCGCGATCTGGAGATCGAGCACGTTCAAGAACCGTCCCCAGTCCTGGACGAACGCGGCGCGATAGGCCCCACCGGGGTAGATGAAATCGTAATAGTCGAAGCCGGCCGAGACCGGGAAGATGGCGACGAGGTGCGGGGGCGCCTGGCTGGCGGCCAGGAACTGGTTGGCGCCGTCATACCCCGAGCCG
>JAEURL010000554.1 GCA_016789165.1 Anaerolineales bacterium
ATGTCAATGTAGGGCCCGCCGCTCACAGCCGCCAGTTGTCGGCCGGGCTGGCGCGCCGGTGCGCCTGCTCGATGTCGATCTGGGCGACCCGGGCGTAGTGCTTGACCATGTCCAGCGAGCTGTGCCCGAGCAGCTTCTGCAGCGTGAAGATGTCGCCGCCCGAGCGCAGAAAGGTGATGGCGAACGTATGCCGAAAACGGTGTGGATAGCAGTGTTGTACCTGGGCCTTTTCGCCCAGGCTGTGCATCAGCTGCAGCAGCGCATTCTTGCCCAGGCGCCGATCCAGGCCCGTGGTCAGGAGCGGCGCCTCCGCCTGGTCGCCGTCGGCGCGCGAAGTCAGATAGCGCCACAGCGCCCGGCGCGCGGCCTTGCCCAGATACACGAAGCGTCCCTTGCCGCCTTTGGCGCCGCCTTCGTCGCCATGCTTGATCATGATCTTGCCCGTTTTCTGGTCCACGTCGCCGACGTCCACGGCGCACAGCTCCGAGGCCCGCATGCCCGTGTCCAGCAGGATCAGGATGATCGCGCGGTCACGCAGCGCCGTCGGCCGGCGGCGCACGAAGCGCCGGCGATCACGGGTGTCGGCTTCGCGCGAGTATTCGGCCGCCTTCAGCAGTGCTTCCACATGCTCCAGCGTGAATGGCTCGACTTCCGGGTGTTGAAACTTGGGCGCGGTGACCGCGTCCATCGGGTCCGGTGCGTTGAGTTCTTCGCTGGCCCAGGCGAAGAAACTACTCAACGTGATGTACACATTGCGCAGCGTCTTCTGCGAGAGCGGGGTCGTCTTGCCGTTGAAGCGTTTGGGGACGTACTCTGTGCGCAGGTAGGCGAGGTAGGCGCGGATGTCCTGGGCGGTGATTCCGTTGACAGAACGAGCCCCCATATATTGGGCCCACGTTCCCAGATGTTGTTGGTACGACTGGATGGTGCGGGGGCTTAAGGCCTCGGCTTCCTTCGCCTGGACGAAGCCGAGGATGGCCTTTTCAAGGGCCAAAGCACCGTGCGAACCCGACGAGCTGTGATCCATTTGCGTCTCTCCTTGGGGGGCCAGACGCGCTGGATTGCAGACAGCCAGGTAAACGAAAATCGGAGACCCGACGGTCTCCGATTTCCATTTTAGTAGCGGGGGTTGGATTCGAACCAACGACCTCCGGGTTATGAGCCCGACGAGCTGCCACTGCTCTACCCCGCACCGATAACAATGCGCCGTTTGGCGGCGCCCGTTCAATATATCACAACCATCCTGGAGCGTCAAGGCGCGCGCTCAAAAAACGCCGCATACCACAAACTCCAGTTGGGCAGCGGCGCCGGCGCCACCGCCGCCGGCGGCCGGGCCGTCGCCGCCGGCGTGGGCAGGATCGGCACCACCAGCACCTCCCCCGGCCGCACCATCATGCCTTGTTCATGCGCCCAGGCGATTACGGCCGGGTCAGTGGTGGCGTAGGCCACCTGGGTTTGCAGGGCGGTCTGCTCACGCTCCAGCACGGCTACCTCGGTGGCGGCGATGTTGGCCGACTCCACCAGCCGCTGCGAGGCCGCCAGCCGCTGGCTGAAATCCACCACCATGGCGACCGCCGCCACCATGATGATGGCGGTCGCGGCCTGCTGCCAGGTAAGCGGCGGCCGCGCATTTCCACTGGTTGGGCGAGTCATGCCGGAACGCCTCCTTGCGGCGTTTCACCGCCGGGCCACCAACAAAAAATCCCGGTCACCCGGGATTTTGCCCACTTGCGTGGGTCTGCTGTGCCGAAGCTGGGAGTTGA
Source organism: Anaerolineales bacterium (assembly GCA_016789165.1). GTDB lineage: Bacteria > Chloroflexota > Anaerolineae > Anaerolineales > UBA6663 > SpSt-583. Next base: position 1,764 of record JAEURL010000554.1, read on the forward strand.
ACCCAGACGGCCTTTCGGCCACTACGCCCTGAACGTAGCGCGTCTGCCAATTCCGCCACTTCGGCTTGCATCTCGCATGGGTTTCCCCAGGCCAGCCCCGGTATTTTACCGATCTTGGGTGACTTGTCAACTCGCTGGATTCATCACCTCAGCCCGCCGGCACCGCTCACCGCAACAACGGCAGCACCTCGGCCGCCAGATCTTCCGCCGCGTAGTAGCCGATGTGGATCTGCTTGACCAGTCCGTCCCGGCCGACCAGGATCGAGGTCGGAAAGGCGTCGATGCCCAGCCCGTTGAGCACTCTCACTCCCGGATCCAGCAGCACCGGAAACGTGAAGCCCAGCTCGTCAATGAACTGGCTGACTGCCGCCTGCTCTTCGCCGGCATTGACGGCCAACAGCGTAAACCCCTCCGCCTGATGCGCCTGATAAAAAGCGTGCAGCGCCGGCATCTCGGCCCGGCAGGGCGGGCACCAGGTGGCCCAGCCATTCACCAGCACCACCTGCCCGGCCAACTCACTCAGGCTGACGGCGCGGCCGGACAGATCCCGCAGGGCGAAGCTGGGCATCGGGCTCCCCAGCTTGGCGCGGCCGCTCACCGTGGCCGGCGCCGGCCCAGACAGCGCCCAGGCCGCTCCCGCCACGAGTCCCAGGCCGGCCAGCATCAGGATCAGGGCGGAACGGCGCGAACTCCGCCGGCGGGCGGCGCGTAGTTGTTCCCGGCGCGACGTTGTTTTCGTGATAATCATCCGGCCTCCCAAGGCGGTCCAACCTATTAGATGGCCGGCCGCGTCGAAAGTGACAGCCGCCGCCGCTGTCACTTTTTTGCCCGGGGCACATCCAAGTTGACAGAGGCGCCCGCCAGCCAGGCGGGCCCCAACCTGTGGAGGCACACGCACCATGACCTTGAGCTTTGAATTGCCGGCCGCCGGCCAGCCGGGGACCGATTACGACGTCGTGATCATCGGCGGCGGGCCGGCTGGCGCCACGGCCGCTATCTATACCGCGCGGGCCGAACTGCGCACGCTGGTGATCGACAAGGGCCTGACGGCCGGCGCGCTCGGCCTGACCAGCAAGATCGCCAACTATCCCGGGATCACCGGCGAAATCGGCGGGGCGGAACTGGTGGCACACATGCGCCGGCAGGCTGAGGGCTTCGGGGCCATTTTCGTCCAGGACCGCGTCCAGGGTGTGGACCTGGAGGGCGATCTAAAAACGATTTACGCCAACAACGGCACCTACACGGCCCGCGTCCTGATCATCGCCACCGGCTCGATGGGCCGCGGCCAGCGCCTGCCCGGCGAGGATCAGCTGCTGGGGCGCGGCGTATCGTATTGCGCCACCTGCGACGCCGCCTTCTTCCGGGACCAGGAGGTGGCAGTGGCCGGCAACAGCGATGAGGCGGTGGAGGAAGCCCTGTTCCTGACGCGCTTCGCGCGCCGGGTCCACCTGTTCTCGCCCACGCCGGAGCTGAAAGCGCCGGCCCACCTGGTGGCCGAGGCCCAGGCCCAGCCGCGCCTGACCCTGTATCCCGGCGCCACGCTGCGCGCCATCCTGGGCCAAGAGCGCGTCGAAGCGGTACGGGCGGCCGTGCGCGGACAAGGCGAACGTGAGATCCCGGTCACCGGCGCTTTCCTGTATCTGCAGGGCGGCCGGCCGGTGACGGATTTCCTCCAAGGCCAGCTGCCCACCAGCGAGGCCGGCTGCCTGGTGGTGGACCGCGAGTACCGGACGGCGCTCTCCGGCGTGTATGCCGTGGGGGATGTGCTGTGCAACCACGTCAAGCAGGCCGTCGTCGCCGCGGCCGAAGGCGCGGTGGCCGCCATGGCTGTGGAGAAGCACCTGCACGGCCGCCAACAGCTGGTCGTCGATTGGTCCAAGTAGGGTCGGCGTTTTCCCCCAACCGCACCCGCCGGCCCCAGCCGGGAAACTCGCCCGGCCGTCGACAGCAATATTGCGCATGACAGGCGCCCCGCTGTAGCGTACAGTTGGGGCGTCTTGTTATCCAAGACCGGCCGCGCCTCCGCCCTTTCCGGAGCTCACCGAACCGGAGCGCGCCGGCCTCCAGCGGATCGCTCAGGGGCACGGCCACGACCGCCGCACAGCCCGTCACCGGCCTGAAGCCGGCCTGGGCTGACACCGCCGGACCTTCCGCCGGCCCGGCCTTTATCCAGAAAGGATTACCCATGGCGAAGCTGATCTATACGGCGATCATGTCGCTCGACGGCTACATCGAAGATCAAGCCGGCCGGTTCGACTGGGCGGCGCCGGACGAGCCCGTGCACCAGTTTGTCAACGATCTGGTGCGATCGGTGGGCACCTACTTGTACGGGCGGCGCATGTACGCCACCATGGCGGTTTGGGAGACCGAGCCCGGCTTCGCCGCTGGATCGGCCGTCACACAGGACTTCGCCGCGCTCTGGCAGGCGGCTGACAAGATCGTGTTCTCGCGGACGCTGGCGGCGGCCTCCACCACCCGCACGCGCATCGAGCGGGAGTTTGAGCCGGACGCGATCCGGCGGCTGAAGGCCGCGGCCCGGCAGGACCTGGGCATTGGCGGGCCGGAGCTCGCCGCGCAGGCCTTCCAGGCGCGGTTGGTCGACGAGTGCCATTTCTTCCTGGCGCCGATTGTGGTGGGCGGCGGCAAACCGGCTTTCCCCCAGCCTGTCCGCGTCGAGCTCAACTTGATCGCCGAGCGGCGCTTTGCCGGGGGCATGATGTATCTGGGCTACCGGGTCGTCGACCCGGGCCGGCCCAAGCCGTAAGCGCCGGCGCGTTCGCGCCCATCCGCCCGTGACCGCCTGGCGCGGCCCGGACAGCGGGGACGACCTGGCCGCGCGGATCCAACTCAAACCGGCGGCCGTTCGGTCAGGCGCGCGATCACCAGATCCTCGAACGCCTCCAGATCTTTCCAGCGCGTGGCGCAGCGCAGCACCGGGCCGCCGCTGGCGATCCGCGTGTACCCGTCGTCGCTCACGACGATGGGCAGGCGCTCGATCTCGACCAGCGCCTCGGAGAAGGCCAGATAGATCGGCACCAAATCGAAGAGGATCGAGCTTTCTTGGGTGGGATCAAAGCCGCCGTAAAGCGGGTTCTGGTTGTGTTTCGTCCAGCAAGCGTAGTTCTCCAGCACTGCCCGCACCAATGGATCCGGGCTGGCGCGCACGGCCTGATACTTGGCGCCGGTCAGTTGGACGGTGCCGCACGTATCCAGCGGCGCCATGGTGATCTCCCACGGGGCGGCGAAAACCGCGCGGCAGGCGTGCGGGTACAGCCGGACGTTGTACTCGGCCGCGGCCTCCGGGCTGCCAGAGTACCCCTGGCGCAGGCTGCCGAACATTCCCACCAGGCGCGCGTTCGCGGCCACGTCCGGGGCCTGCAGGAGCAGGGCGGCGAGGTTGGGCAACGGGCCAATCCCGATCACGGCGACCGGCGTGGGCGACTGCCGGAGGAGGTCCGCCAGCGCCTGGAGGCCATCCGGCCGGATCTGACCGGGGTAATCCGCCAAGGCGTAATCCTGGACCCACTCGCGCTGATAGAGGGGCGAGTTTTCAAGCGGCACCCCGATGCCAATGGGGATATCGGTCCGGCCGGCCACCTCCAGCAGCCGGGCGACCAGGCGGGCTCGTTCAAACGTGTCGCCGGAGGCGGTGGTGATCAGCTTCACGTCTAGTTCGGGACAGCGCAACAAGAAGGCCAGGGCCCAGGTGTCGTCGATGTCGGTGCCGATATCGGTGTCCAGGATGACAGGGATTGGGGCGGCGGGTGGCAGCGGTGAGGGTTTCATTCTTTGATTCCGGTGGACGCGATGCTATGCCCATAGTACTGCTGCAAGGACAACATGACCAGGATCGGCCCCGGAGCAGTGAGGTACAATCCTACTCCGCCCGATGCCTGCTTCGCTCTGCGGCCCCGGGTGAAGGCCGCTGATGCTGCAATCAATCGGGCGGCCGCTGCTGCGGCTGCCGCTCCTCCTAAAAATCCTGCTGGCTAACTCCGCTTTGGTGGCTTTTGGCGCCGTGGCCGGCACCGTGGTCACGGTCTGGCATGTGCAGACCTATCCGGCCGATCTCCATTACGAGCTGATCGCCCTCTTCGGCGCGGCCGGCCTGCTCCTGAGCTTCCTGATCAATTACGGCGTGCTGCGGCTGGCGCTCAACCCGCTGGAGCGCCTGCAGGCGGCCGTGGACCGCGTCCGCCAGGGCGACCTGACGGCGCGCGTGGAGGCCGGCCGGCTGGACGACGAACAGTTTACGCGCCTGGCCGAGACCTTCGACCAGATGCTGGGCGCCGTGGCCGACTCCACCCAGGAGCTGCGCCGCCTCTCGCAGCGCATCCTGGAGGCCCAGGAGGATGAGCGCCAGCGTGTGGCGCGCGAGCTGCACGACCAGAGCGCCCAATCGCTGACCCTGGTGCTGGTGCGTCTGCGCCTGCTGGAGCGCTCGGCCGACGCCGAGCAGGCGCGGCAGGAAGTGAAAGAACTGCGCCGGCTCACGGCCCAGGCCCTGGAGGAGATCCGGCGCATCGCCCTCGAGCTGCGGCCTAAGATCCTGGAGGACCTTGGCCTAGGCGAAGCCCTGGCCTGGCGCGTGGACGAGCTCAACGCCGCCGGCGGGGTGCGGGCCTCGCTGCAGGTAATGGGCCTGGACCGCCGCCTGCCCAAAGACCGGGAGCTGGTGCTGTACCGCGTGGCCCAGGAGGCGCTCACCAATGTCGCCCGCCATGCCGAGGCGCGCACGGCCCGGCTGGTGCTGGAGCAGACGGCCGGCACCGTGGCGCTGTCCATCGAAGACGACGGCGTCGGGTTTGAGGTGGAGGCCGTCCTGGCCCACCCGGCCGGCCTGGGCCTCTCCGGCATCCGCGAGCGGCTGGCGCTGGTGGGCGGCACGCTGCGGATCAACTCGGCGCCCGGCCAGGGCACCCACCTGACGGCCACCGTGCCGGCCGCCTGAAGGACCGCCATGTCCCACATCCGCCTGCTGATTGTGGATGACCATCTGGTGGTGCGCCTGGGGCTGCGCACCCTGCTGGAAAGCGAGCCGGACATCACCGTGGTGGGCGAGGCCGGCAACGGCGCCGAGGCCTTGGCCGCCGCCCAGCAGCTGCAGCCGGATGTGGTCGTCATGGATATCTCCATGCCCGAGATGGACGGCCTGGAGGCCACCCGCCGTATCCGGGCGGCCTGCCCGAACACCCACATCCTGATCCTCACCGTCCACGCCCAGGAGCGTTACCTCTTCCCGGTGCTGAAGGCCGGCGCTTCCGGCTACGTGCTCAAATCCACGGTGGACACCGAGTTGGTGGACGCCATCCGCGCCGTCGCCCAGGGCGGCGCCTTCCTCTATCCTTCGGCCATGCGCATGGTCCTGGAGGATTACCTGGCCAAGGCCCACTCCGGCGCCGAACAGGACGCCTACGAGCGTCTGAGCGAGCGCGAGCGCGAAGTGCTCAAGCTGATCGCCCTCGGCCACACCGCCGGCGAGATCGCCGAGCAGCTGGCCCTCAGCCCCAAGAGCGTCGAGACCTACCGTGCCCGGATCATGGAGAAACTGGGTCTGGATAGCCGGCCGGCGCTGGTGAAGTACGCCCTGGCGCGCGGCCTGCTCACGGACGGCAGCTAGCCGGCCGGCTGGCCGCCGAGCGGCCAGCGCCTC
>JAEURL010000576.1 GCA_016789165.1 Anaerolineales bacterium
TGCCGTCCTGGGAGCCGTTGTCGGCGACGATGACTTCAAAGTCGCGGAAGCTCTGGGCCCGCAGGGCCTCCAGGCAGACCGGCAGGTGCGCGGCCCCGTTCCAGTTGGGGATGATGACGGAGACCAGCATGCGGGGAGGGAAGACAGGCTGACGCGCGGTGACAGGGTGCCGGCGGTGTTCGGGGGCAAGGGCGATAAACGTCCCGGCCCGCTAAATCACCCGTTCACCCGGCTCCCTTCAACCTTTGAGAAACTCCGCCAGCGCTGCCTGCCAGGGCCGCAGGGTGATGCCCAGCGCCGCCGCGGCGAAGTTGGCCAGCGGCGAGAACTTGGGCGGCGTAGACGGCCGGGGATAATCGGCCAGGGTGATGGGCTGCACGGGCACGTGGCCGCGCCCGCTCAGTTCGAGGATCTGGCGCGCGTAGTCATAGCGCGAGCAGTAGCCGGCGTTGGTGAGGTGATAGATGCCGTAGCGGCCGGTGCTCACCACCTGGACGATGGCGTCGGCCAGGTCTTCCACAAACGTGGGGCTGGCCACCTCGTCCGTGACCACGCTCAGCTGGCCGCGCTCGTCGGCCAATTGCTGGATGCGGTGGACGAAGTTGCGGCCGCCCCGGCCGGTGAGCCAGGACGTGCGCAGGATGTAGAACTGGCGCGTCAGGTTGGCGGCGAACCATTCGCCGGCCCGCTTGGAGGCGGCGTACGGGTTGAGGGGATTGGGCGTGTCGAACTCCACGTACGGCGCGCCCTTGGTCCCGTCAAAGACCTCGTTGGTGCTGACGTAGGCCAGCGCCGCGCCGGCGCGCGCCGCCGCCAGGGCCACGTTCTGGGTGCCCAGGCCATTGGCGCGGTAAGCGGCCTGCGGGTCGCGCGCGGCGCCGTCCACGTCGGTCATGGCCGCGCAGTGCATGATCAGGTCCGGGTGATGCTCGGCCACAATCGCGTCGATGGCGCCGGCCTCGGTGATATCCACCTCCGGCAGATCCACGCCGACCGCGGACGGCCAGCGCGCGTGCAGCGCGCGGCCAAGCTGACCTTTGTGTCCGGTAATGAGAACGCGCACGGGTGTTTGCTCCTGAACCCGCGCGCCATTATAGCCGAGGCGTCGGCGCCTACGGCGAGAGGAGCAGCACGGCCAGGATCGCCAGCAGGCAGCAGTTGGCCACGGTGGCCAGAGTCAGCACCAGGATCTGCAAGCCGGTCAGAGAACCCAGCCGCGGATAGCGCTGGTTCAGCCACGGCGCGCCGCCCGAACTGGGCGCCTCCGCGGCGGCCGCGCCCTTGGCCTGGGTCTTGCCCGTCAGCAGGTCCACCACTTCGGCAACCGCCAGCGGCGTCTCGGGCGCGTACTTGGGGAGGACGTCCTGCGTGAACTCGGCGATCTCGTCCACGAAAAACAAGAGATCCATGCCCGGCACCGCGAAGTCGCGCGGGGCATTGGGGGTGGTGACCACCAGAGCCTGCCGGGCGCCGAAGCCCTCCGGCCCCAGGAAGGCCTGCAGCTCGGCCAGCCGGCTGCGGGCCTGGCTGGCGATCTGGGTGAACGGCACCGGCTGGACGCTCTGCTTGCCGTAATCCCAGTGCATCCAGACGCCGGCATTGTTCACCAGGCTGGCCAGGTGGACCTGTTCCAGGTGCCAGATCCCCTCCGGCCCCGCCAGCACCAGCCCCAGCTTATCGGTGGAGCCGGGCAGGGCCAGGTGGCGCAGGAGCACGTGGTCGTCGCCGGGGAGGGCTTTGTTGAATTGGGCGATGATCTGGTCTTCGCCGGCCTTTTCCCGGCCCCCGCGCAGGAAATCGGCGAAACCACTGGGCATCACATCGACGAGGCGCATGCTTCAGACTATAAGCCGTTCACCGAAAAATGCAAACCAGCCGCGCTAAAATTCCTCACGCGCCGCTAACATCCGCGATTGGAGACCGCATGCCCGCTTCCCTGGCCCCCCGCCTCCGCTTCGGCCTGGCCGCCGGCCTGGTGGGCCTGCTTGGCCTGGCCGGCCTGCTGGCCGCCGCCCAGGCGGCCGGGCCGGCCACGGTGCTGTACGACGGCGGCCTGGGCAGCCCGCCCGAGGCCCAGGGCCTGGCCTACGCTGATCCCTCCGGCCTGGCCGGCCACGCCGCGGCCGGCGGCGCCACCACGCTGGATACCATGCTGGCGGACGCTCTGCAGGCCGGCTACAGCCTCTCGCCGACCCTGGCGCTCACCCTCGACCGCGCGGCCGGCTACCAGGTGATCTTCACGGCCCAGGTGCTCACCGAGGCGCACGCCAGCCCGCACCGGGCCGGGGTGAGCCTGATTGTGTTGAGCAGCGATCGGCTGGGCATCGAGCTGGGGTTCTGGCTGGGGCGGGTGTGGGCGCAGGAGGGGGGCAGCGCGCCGCAGCTCTTCACCCAGGCGGAGGGCGCGGCGCTGGACACATCCACGCCGCTCACCTATACCCTGCGGGTGCAGGGCGCCGGCTACGTGCTGGCGGCCGGCCTGACCCCGGTGCTCACCGGCACTCTGCGCGATTACACCGCCTTCACGGGCTTCCCGGATGTTTACGAGACACCCAACTTCATCTTTCTGGGAGACGACACCACCTCGGCGCGCGGCGCGGTCCGCTTCAGCTGGGTGGCCGTCGCCGCCCTGGAGGCCGCGCCCACGGCCACGCCGTCCCCCACCATGACCGCCACCCACACGCCCACGCCCACGGCCACGCCGTCGGCCACCGCTACTGCGCCGCCTGGCCTGGGCCAGCGGTTCTATCTGCCCAGCCTGCTCCGGGGCGCGCCCTGACCGGCGCCGTCAGACAGCCTCGGGGTAGCCGCGCAGGTCGGCGGCCGCGAGAATGTCCAGCACCGCCTGAACGGTGCGCCCCAGCGCCGGCACCTCAACCACCTCGGTCGTATCGTAGAGCGTGTGATAGGCCAGCTCGGCCTCGGCCGAGCCGCTGGTCTGCAGCGCGCCGGCCGGCACCCCGTGGCGCAGAAACGGCAGGAAATCGCCGCTGCGCAAGGAATACGCCAGGCCGCGCGCCTGCGGACAAGCCGCGTTGATCACTTCATTCAGGCCGGGGTCGGTGGGCCGCACCCGCACCGCCCCATCGCTCGTAATGTAGCGCAGCGTCTCCCCGGCGCCGACCATATCCACGTTCAGCACGGCCAGGCGCCGGCCGGCCCAGGCCGGGGCCTGCGCCTCCGCGCCGTGCAGGCCGGTCTCCTCCGCGCCCGTGAACAGAAAGCCGACCCGCAGGCGGGCCGGCGGCTGGGCGGCCAACTGCTCGGCGGCGGCCAGCAGCACGCCCACGCCCGAGGCGTTGTCGTGCGCGCCAGGCGCATACTGCTCGCCCCGCAGGAGCTGGGCCGCGGCCTCCAGCCCCGCCCACAGGCCGCCCACCGCCAGGGCCAGCCCGCCGGCCAGGTCCCGGACGAGGGCCGGCAGCTCCAGGCCCAGCAAGCTCAGGGCGGCCACAGCCGCCAGGCCCCAGGCCACGCGCAGGGCCGCAAACATCAGGTTCTGGTGCAGCCAGACCAGCGGCCGCGAGCGGAAGGCGCTGGCCGGGGCACTGTCCATGTGCGCGCACAACACCAGGGTGGGCGCATCCACCGCAGCGGGCGCCGGCTCGGGCGCGGCGGTGAAAGCCAGCAGGTTCTGGCTGGCCGCGGTGCGCGGCCGGCGGCGGATGACGGCCCGGGCCACGTCCGGCAAAACCGCGATCCAGGGCGCGGCCAGGAGCGCGGCCCACGGCGCGGCCGCCAGCAGCGCGCCGCCCGCGGCCAGGGCCAGGCCGCCGGACGCGTACAGGGGCGAAAAGCGCGGCGCGGGCGCGAACGTGATCGGCTGGGCCTGCGGCTGATAGCCCCACGCCCGCAGCTGGCCGGCGGCGTAATCAAAGGCCGCGCGCTCCGCCGGGCTGCCGGCTGGCCGCGGGCCGATATGGGCGGCCAGTTCGTAGACGTGGCGAAAGGCGCTCTCCCCCAGCGTTGATCGGTCAGTCATAGGTGTTGCGCACCGCTATTGCGCGCCGGAAGCATCTCCGGGCCGGCCGGCTTCAGATCCCGCCCCACACCGCCACCAGCCCGTAGCGCGGCAGGTCGTACTGGTAGAGCAGCGAGTCGTGGCGGAAGGCGGCGGCCACGGGCAGGCCCTGGGCCGCGAACATCTGCCGCTGGGCATGGTGTTCGGCCTCGCCCTGGTTGATCACGATCAGCACCCCGCCCGGCTTGAGGCTGGCCCAGGCCGCGGCCAGCAGGTCGGCCGGCCGGAATAGCCCGCCCGGCAGGCCCCACTGCAGATGGTCGCTCT
>JAEURL010000578.1 GCA_016789165.1 Anaerolineales bacterium
GGTGGGACGCCAATGGCTCACCTTCCTGCCGGAGGCCGAGCGCTCGGAGGCGGCCGCCTTTTATGCCCGGCTGGCGGAAAACCCGCACACGGTGACCTATGATCGCCCGTTCACGGACCCGGACGGCAGCGTCCACGAGTATGCCTGGACGGACATCCCGGTCCTGGATGCCGCTGGCGCGGTGCTCGAATTTCAATCCATCGGCGTGGAGGTCACCGAACGCAAACGGGCCGAACGCGAGCTCCGCGAGCGTGAAATCCAGCTGCGCGGCTTTCTGGAGGCGACCCCGGATGCGATAGTCATCGTCGACCCAGACGGCCGGATCATCCTGGCCAATGTGAAGACCGAGACCCTGTTCGGTTACAGCGCGGCCGAACTGCCGGGCCTGCTGGTCGAGCAGCTGCTGCCGGCGCCCCTGCGCGGCCGGCACCCCGGAATGCGGGCCGGTTATCTGGAAGCTCCCCAATACCTCACCACCGGGATCGACCGCGAAATCCGGGCGCTGCGCAAGGACGGCAGCGACTTCCCGGCCGAGATCAGCCTGAGCCATCACACGCTGGCCGGCGGCGACGCGGTGGTGCTGTGCGCGATCCGCGATGTGACGCAGCGCCGGCGCTCCGAGGCCCTGGTCGCCGCCCAGCGCGACCTGGCGCGCCTGGTCAGCGCCGGGCTCCCCGACCGGGAGCTGTGGGAGATCTGTCTGCAAACGACCCTGCGGGTGGCCGAGTTGGACAGCGCCGGCCTGTACCTGTTCAACGCCGACCAGCGCGCTTTCGAACTCGTCCAGTATGCCGGGGTCAGCGCGGAGTTCGCGGCTGGGGCGGCCTCGTTTGCGGTCGAGGCGCCCAACGCGCAGGTGATCAGGGCCGGCCAAGCAACGTATCTCGGCCCGCTGGAACTGGGCGACTGGCCCGATATCGTCGCGGAGGGGTTGCGCTCCCTGGCGGCGCTGCCCATCCAGCACAACGGCCACGTGCTGGGCTGCCTGACTGTCGCCTCGCGCACCCTGCCCGGCATCCCGGGTTTCGCCCGCACGGCTTTGGAGACCGTGGCAACCGAGATCAGCAATCTCCTTATCTACCAACAGACGGAGAAATCGCTGCGGAACAGCCGCGAACAATTGAGCCACGCGCTGACGGCGGTCCGAATGGGGAGCTGGCGCTGGCACATTCCGACCGACCGCGCGAGCTGGTCGCCAGAGGCCGCGCGCCTCCTGGGGGTAGACGTGACCGAGGCCAGCCTGGCGTGGGTCTTGGAGCGGATCCACCCCGATGACCAGGCCTCGGTTTGGCAGACCATCCAGGTGGCCCTGGCCCAGCGCGCACAGCCGACTTTTCAATTCCGCATGCTCGATGCGCACGGCCAAATCCGGTGGATCAGAAGTTATGGCCACGTCGAACAGGACGCGGATGGGCGGCCGCTGGCTTTCACCGGTCTGTTCCAGGACATTACCGACCGCAAACAAGTCGAGGACATTTTGGAGGCGGAGGCGGTGCGGCGGCGCATCCTCTTCGACGAGGCGCCGGACGGCATCGTGGTGATCGACCCGCAGACGGCCGGCTTCGTGGAGATTAACGCCACGGCCCACCTGCAGCTGGGCTATACCCGGGAGGAATTCGCCGGGCGGCACCTCTTCGATATCGAGGCCGAGGAAACGGCCGAGGCCACCCGCCAGCACATTGCCGCCGTGGTCGCGAAAGGCAAGTCCGACTTCGAGATCCTCCAGCGCACCAAACAGGGCGAGCTGCGCAACGTGCACGTGACCGCCCAGATCGTGGAGATTGCCGGCCAGCCGGTGTACTACTGCACCTGGCGCGACATCACCGACCGCAGCCGGGCCGAAGCGGCGCAGCGGGAAAGCGACGAACGCTACCACCTGCTCTTCCAGAACATGGCCCAGGGCGTGGTCTTCCAGGACAGCGCCGGCCACATCGTCCAGGCCAACCGGGCCGCCGAGCAGATCCTGGGGCTCACGTTCGACCAGATGCAGGGGCGCACGTCCGTCGACCCGCGCTGGCACGCCATCCACGAAGACGGCTCGCCGTTCCCGGGGGAGGACCATCCGGCGATGGTCGCCCTGCGGACCGGGGCGCTGGTCCACGACATGGTGATGGGCGTGTTCAACCCCGAGCAGAACGCCTACCGCTGGATCAACATCAACGCCGTGCCCCGCTTCCTGGGCGGGGCCGCCCAGGCCTATCAGGTCTTTACCACCTTTGAGGACATCACCCTCCACAAACAGGCGGAAAAGGCCCTGCGCGACAAGCTGCGGCTGCAGGAGCAGCTGGAGAAGACCGCGGCGGTAGCCCCGGTCATGCTGCACATCTTCAAACGCGATGCGGCCGGCCACTACAGCATGCCCTACGCCAGCGCCGCCATGGACACCATCTACGGCCTCAGCCCGGCCGCGGTCGCCCACAGCGCCGAGCCGATCTTCCAGCTGATCGATCCGGAGGACGTGCCGCTGGTGCTGGCCACCATCGACCTCTCCCTCCAGACGCTGCAGCCCTGGCACGCCGTGTTCCGCCTGCGCAACCCGCGCCAGGGCCAGCGCTGGCTGGAGGGCTACTCCACCCCGGTGCCGGCCGAGGACGGCAGCACCCTATGGTACGGCGTCATCGAAGACATCACCGAGCGCCAGGAGGCGGAGGCGCGCTTACGCGAAAGCGAACAGAAGTACCGCGAACTGATCAACAACATGAACGACAGCGTCTGGGTGATCGGCCTGGACGCGCGCATTCTCGACGTCAACCGCGCCGCCACCGCCATCCTGGGCTACACCCGGGAGGAACTGCTGGCGATGAGCATCCCGCAGGTCGACGGGGCGCTGACGGCCGAGCAAATCCGGGGCTTGATCCACGCCCTGCCCAGCGACAAGACCCAGGTGTTTGAAACCCGGCACAGCGCCAAGGACGGCCGGCTGGTGCCGGTTGAGGTGAGCTCGAGCCTGGCGACGGTGGCCGGCCAGACCGTCATCGTCAGCATCGCCCGGGATATCACCGAGCGCAAGCAGGCGGACGCCGCGCTGCGGCAGAGCCAAGCCGCGCTCGAACTGGCCCAATCTATCGCGCACCTGGGCAGTTGGGAATTTACCGTGGGCGAGGAGCAGGCCCGGTGGTCGCGGGAGATGTTCGCCCTGTTCGCCCGTGACCCGGCTGCGGGCGCACCGGCCTTGGCCGATTACCTCGCGATGATCCACCCGGACGACCGGGAGCGGCTGCTGCGCGAGGAGCAGCGGGCCATCGATACCGGGGAACTGATTACGATCGAGTACCGTTCCAACCCGGCGGGCGGCCCGCTCAGGCATTTCCAGGCCCACGTCCATTATCGGCCGCCGGCCGAGGGCCAACCCGCTCGTCTGTCCGGCACGGTGCTGGACATCACCGACCGCAAACGCGCCGAGGACGAGGTCCGTCTGGCGGAGCGCCGCTACCGGGCGCTGATCGAAAACGCGCCCGACGGCATCGTGCTGGTCAGCGCGGAGGGCCGCATGACGTATGCCAGCCCCGCCGGCGCCAAATTCATGGGGTACCGCCCAGAGGCGGTGCTGGAGCTGGATCCGGCCGCGCTGACCCACCCCGCCGACCTGGAGCGGGTGCTGACAGAGCTGACCGCCGTGATGGCCGACCCGGCCCGGGTCTCCACCCTGCAGTATCGCTTCCAGACCGGCACTGGCGAATGGCGCTGGGTCGAAAGCACCTTCAGCAACCTGCTGGCTTTCCCGGGCGTTGAGGCTATCGTTATCAACTTCCGCGATATCCACGAGCGAAAACTGGCCGAGGAAGCCCTGCACCGCAGCCAGGCGCTGCTGACCGAGGCCCAGCGCCTTGGGCGCATCGGCCACATGGAATGGAACGGCTTCGATTCGGCGTTGAGCTGCTCGGACCAGGTGTATGCGATCTTCGGCTGGCCGCGGGAGGCCGTCATTACCCAGAACCTCATCGCCAGCCGGATGTCCCCGGGCGAGCGCGAGCGGATTTTGGCGCTGGACCGGTATTTCGCCAGCCAGCGGGCCGACCTGGATTACGAATACCGCATCGGGACGCCGGCCGGGGCCGACCGCTGGATTCACCAGATCGGCAAAATCACCTACAACGACGCCGGCGCGCCAACCCGCGCCATGATCATTGTCCAGGATGTGACCGAACGCCGCCAGGCGGAGGAGGCCCTGAAGGCCGAACAGACGCGCCTGGCCAAGCTGGCCGACACCCTGCCCGGCGCCATCACCACCTTCCAGCTGCGGCCGGACGGGGCGCTGTGCATCCCCTATGCCAGCAAGGCCTTTGAAGACGTCTACGGGATCCCGCTGGCCAGCGTGGCCGAAAACATCGCCGCTATCACCGCCCGGATCCCGCCGGAGCAGACGGCGGTCTTGGTCGCCAGCATTACGGCCTCTGCCCAGACCTTGCAGCCCTGGCGGCACGAGTATCAGTATGAGCACCCCGCCAAGGGCCTGATCTGGCTGGAAGGCTACTCCATGCCGGTCCGGGACGCTGACGGCAGTGTCCTGTGGCATGGCTTTGCCACCGACATCACCAGCCGCAAGCGGGTGGAGGCCGCGCTGCGGACCAGCGAGGAGCGCTTCCGCACCGTCGCCGATTTCACCTACGACCTGGAGTACTGGCTGGACGAACACCGCCAACTCCTGTACATCTCGCCGGCCTGCGAGCGCGTGACCGGCTACCCGCGCGAGGCCTTCCTGGCCGACCCGCTGCTCCTGCGGACCATCATCCACCCCGCCGACTGCCCCCGGTACGATCAGCATGCCGCCGAGGAGTTTCACGCAGCCGCGCCGGCCTCGCTCGATTTCCGCATCCTCACGGCGGCCGGCGAGGAGCGCTGGATCAACCACACCTGCCAGGCCGTCTTCAGCGCCGACGGACAGCCGCGCGGCCGGCGGGTCAGCAGCCGCGATATCACCCAGCGCAAGCGGGCGGAAGACGAGCTGCGCGCCAGCGAAGACCAGTATCGCCGGCTGTCGGAAGAACTGGAGGCGCGCGTCGAGCAGCGCACGGCCGAGGTCCAGATCAGCCGCGACCGCTTGAGCGCCGCCAACGCCGCCCTGGAAAAGGCCGCCCGCCTGAAGGACGAGTTCCTGGCCAGCATGAGCCACGAGCTGCGCACGCCCCTGACCGGCATCCTCGGCCTCGCGGAGGCCCTGCAGCTCAACACCTACGGCGCCCTGACCGAACGCCAGAACCGGGCCGTCAAAGCGATCGAAGAGAGCGGCCAGCATCTGCTGGAGCTCATCAACGACATCTTGGATCTGTCCAAGATAGTGGCCGGCATGTTTGAGCTAATCATCGAGACGTTCGCGCTGGCCGATGTCTGCCAGGCCGCGCTGCAGCTGACCCGCGGCAGAGCGAACAAGAAGCGCCACCAGGTCAACTTCTCCATGACCCCGCCCAGCCTGATCGTGCGCGGGGACGCGCGCCGGCTGAAGCAGATCCTGGTCAACCTGCTGAGCAATGCCGTCAAGTTCACCCCCGCGGGCGGCGCGCTGGGGCTGGAGGTCCAGGCCAGCGAAGCCGAACAGGTGGTCCGGCTGACCGTCTGGGACAAGGGCATCGGCATTGACCCCGCCAACCTGACGCTGGTGTTCCAGCCCTTTATCCAGCTCGACAGCCAACTGGCGCGCCAATATGAGGGCACCGGGCTGGGCCTGGCGCTGGTGCTGCGCATGGCCGAGCTCCACGGCGGCAGTGTGGAGGCTGAGAGCGCCCTGGGGCAGGGCAGCCGCTTCACGATCCGGCTGCCCTGGACGCCGCCCGCGGCCGAGCCAGCTGGGCACCCGGCCGCCAGCGCCCGTTCCCTGCGGACGGCCTTGGTGCTCGAGGACCGCGACAGCGACGTGGCGCCGCTGCTTCGCTATCTGAGCCTCCTGGGGATCGAGGCCAGCTTGCAGCCGTTGGAGCCGGGGGCTGTGGAGGCGGCCGCCCGCGCCCGTCCGGACGTGATCCTGCTGGACCTCAACCGGCCGGACACCCCGGGCTGGGATGTGCTCGCCGCGCTCCAGGCCGACGCGCGGACGCGGGCCATCCCGGCCGTGATCTGCTCGGCGGCCGAACAGCGCCCGCCGGCCCTGGCGGCGCGAGCAGCCGGGCGCCTGGCCAAGCCGCTGACGTTTGTGGGGCTGCGCGCTGAGTTGAGCCGGCTGGTGGCGTCGCCGGCCGCCCCGGCCGCCCAGCCTGAGGCGCCGGCCGGCCGGTTGGGGGTGATGATTGTGGAGGACAACGAGGTCTTTATCGAAACCCTGGCCGACTTCCTGAGGACCCAGGGCTTCCGGCCCACCGCCGTGCGCAGCGGCGCCGAACTGCTGGCCGCCGCGCCCGATCTGCAGCCGGACATGATTCTGATGGACGTCCAGATGCCGGCCATGGATGGGCTGGAAGCCATCCGCCGCGTGCGGGCCCATCCGAACCCGGCCGTCGCCCGCGTCCCCATCATCGCCTTGACCGCCCTGGCCATGACCGGCGACCGGGAGCGCTGTCTGGCGGCCGGCGCCAACGGCTACCTGAGCAAGCCCGTCAAACTGATGGAGCTGCTGGAGGCCATCCACGCCCTGCTGCCGGGGCGGCGGCCGGAGGCCGAGGGCTGACGCAGGCCCAGCCGAGCGTTAGGGGCCGGCCCCGCCGCTCATGGCGATCACGAAGTGCACTTCGCTGGCATCGGTGAGCGGCTGACGCAGCTTGAGGGGGCTGGTCTGCCCGTCCACCACCACGGCCAGCTCCGGCCGCAGCTGGCCGTCCGTGATCAGGCGCGCCTGGAGGCCCGGATACTGGGCCTCCAAGCTGACGATGACCGCCTGAACCGTGGCGCCGGCCGCCTGCACGCGGGCCTGGCCGCCCGTCAGCGGACGCAGCAGGGCCGGGATCCAAACGACCGGCAAGCCGCTAGCCTTGCCGCGCCTGCAGCGCGGCCACGAGGCGGCCGGGCGCCATCGGCAGCTCAGCCATGCGCACGCCCACGGCGCGATAGAGGGCGTTGGCCACCGCCGCGGCCGGCGGCACGATGGGCACCTCGCCCACGCCGCGCACGCCGAAGGGGTGGCCGGGGTTGGGCACCTCCACGATGACGGTCTCCAGCATGGGCAGGTCGAGGGTCACCAGCATCCGGTAATCCAGCCAGTTGGCGTTGAGCAGCCGGCCCTGCGCGTCATAGACGTACTCCTCATTCAGCGCCCAGCCGATCCCCTGGGCCGCCCCGCCCTGCATCTGGCTGGCGACGTAGTTGGGGTAGACGGCCTTGCCGGCGTCCTGCACGGCCGTGTAGCGCAGGACCTGCACCTTGCCGGTCTCGGGATCCACCTCCACGTCCACGATGTGGGCCGCGAAGCCGGGGCCCCAGGTCTTGGGCTGGACAGCGGCGCTGGCCACCACCGGCCCGCCGAGGCGGTCCAACTGCGCGGCCAACTCGGCGAAGGTCAGCCGCTGCTCGCCGCTGGTGAAGACGCCGGCCGCGTACTGCACCTGCTCCGCCGCCACGTTCCACAGCCGGGCCGCCCGCTCGCACAACTGGGTCTTGAGCTGCTGGCCGACCTCGTATACGGCCCAGCCGGTGGCGAAGGTGGTGCGGCTGCCGTAGGTGCCCTCGGTTTCGCCGACCGCGTCGGTGTCCGCCACGGCCGCGCGCACGGCCTCGATGGGCAGGCCCAGGGTCTCGGCCAGCTGCATGGCCAGGGCCGTGCGCGAGCCGCCGATATCCACCGAGCCCTCCTGCAGGCTGACGGTGCCGTCCGCGTTGACGCTGGCCGAGGCACTGGATTTGCCGCCGTAATTGCCCCAGTAGCCGGCCGCCACGCCGCGCCCGCGGTTGGGGCCGGCCAGCGGAGTCTGGTAATGGGCCGAGCTCTGGGCCGCGCGCAGGACCTCCAGCAGCCCGATGCGCTTGTAGGCCACGCCGTTCACGCGCCGGTCGCCCTCCTGCACGCCGTTCTGCAGGCGGAAGGCCAGCGGATCCAGGCCGAGCTTCTCGGCCAGCTCGTCGACGACGGTCTCGCTGGCGAAGGCGGCGTTGGTGCCGCCGGGCGCGCGGTAGGCGGCCGTGCGCGGCTTGTTGACCACCACGTCGTAGCCTTCCACGCGCGCGTTGGGAATGCGGTAGGGCGCGAAGATCACGCCCATCGCCGAGCCCACGGGCGAGCCCGGGTAGGCGCCGGCCTCGTAGATGAGCGTGGCCTGGGCGGCCGTGATCTGGCCGGCCCGGTTGGCGCCCATCTTCACCTTGATGTAGGAGCCGGAGGTGGGGCCGGTGGCCGCCAGCACGTCGCGCCGGCTCATGGTCAGCTTCACGGGCCGGTGCCCGCTCTTGCGCGAGAGCAGCACGGCCAGCGGTTCCAGGTAGACGCCGATCTTGCCCCCGAAGCCGCCGCCGATCTCCATCGGGATGACCCGGATTTTGGACACCGGCAGGCGCAGGATCTCGGCCGTCTGTTCGCGCACGCCGAAGGCGCCCTGGGTGCTGCACCAGATCGTCACCTGGCCGTCGGCGGTCACCAAGGCGGTGGCGTTTTGCGGCTCGATGTAGCCCTGGTGCACCATGGCGGTGGTGAATTCGCGTTCGACGACGACGTCCGCCTCGCGGAAGCCCTGCTCCAGGTCGCCGGCCTCGTCCAGATAGTGCGCGGCGACGTTAGTGGGCTGCTCGCCCTTCTGGCCCAGCTCGTCGGTGCGCAGCTCCGCCAGCAGGATGGGCGCGTCCGGCCGCATGGCCTGGCGCACGTCCAGCACCGGCGGCAATACCTCGTACTCCACCTGGATCAGGGCCGCCGCGGCCTCGGCCGCATGCGCGTTCACGGCCGCCACGGCGGCGACGGCGTGGCCGAAGTACAGGACCTTGTCGCGGGCCAGGATGTTATTGCTCTGGTAGCGCAGGTTCATCGAGCCTTCGCCCAGATCCGCCACCTTGCTCTCCAGCTCGGGCAGGTCTTGGGCGGTCACCACGGCGCGCACGCCGGGATACGCCTCCGCGGCGCGGGTGTCGATGGCCTTAATGCGGGCATGGGCGTGCGGGCTGCGCAGGACGGCGCCGTACAGCATCCCGGGCAGGCGGATGTCGGCGCCATATTGGGCGCGCCCCGTGACCTTGTCGACGCCGTCCTGGCGCAGCGGGGTGCTGCCCAGCACCTTGAATTCGGTGGGTTTGTCGGCGGTGGTCATGTCTGCGCCTCCTCAGCCGCCGCCAGCACGGCCCGCACGATGCGGTCATAGCCCGTGCAGCGGCACAGGTTGCCGGCCAGCCACTGGCGCACTTCCAGCTCGCTCGGCCGGGGGGTGCGGTCCAGCAGCGCCTTGGCGGCCACGATGAAGCCGGGCGTGCAGAAGCCGCACTGCAGGGCGGCGTGCTCCAGGAACTGCCGCTGGAGCGGATGCAGGCCGCCCGGCGGGGCAATGCCTTCGATGGTGGTCAACGTGCGGCCCTGGACCTCGACGGCCAGCACCAGGCAGGCGTTCACCAGCGCCCCGTCGATCAGGACGTTGCAGGCCCCGCAGTTGCCGTTGTTGCAGCCCTCCTTGGCGCCGGTCAGGCCAAGCGTCTCGCGCAGGACCTCCAGCAGGCTCTGGCGCGGCTCGCACAGGAATTCAACGGCCTCGCCGTTGAGGGTGGTTTGCACGTGGGTCATGGCGGACATGGGTTAAGCCCGGGCCCTTTCCACCGCGCGCTCCAGGGCGCGGCGCGTCAGAACGGCACTCAGGTGCCGGCGGAAGGCGGCGGTGCCGCGCACGTCGTCGATCGGCCGGGCGGCGGCCTGCGCCAGCCGGGCCGCCTCGGCGATGGTCTCGGCCGTCACCGGCCGGCCGGCCAGGTACGCGCCGGCCTCCGGGACCAGCAGCGGCGTGGCGGCCACGGCGCCCAGCGCGACCCGGGCGGCAACGAAGCTCCGGCCGTCCGCCGCCAGCGTCACGGCCGCGGCCGCGCCCACCACGGCGATGTCCATCTCATTGCGCGGGATAAAACGCAGGTAATGGGCGCCGAAATGCGGCGCGGGCGGCGGCACGCTGACGGCCACCAGGATCTCGCCTGGCGCCAGGGCCGTGCGGCCCGGTCCGACACAGAAGGCTTCCACCGGCAGGGTGCGGGCCCCGGCCGGCCCGGCGATGTGACAGACCGCGGTGTGGACGATCAGCGCCGGGATTGAGTCGGCGGCTGGCGAGGCGTTGCACAGGTTGCCGCCGACCGTGGCCCGGAACTGGATCTGGACCGCGCCGATGACGTGCGCGCCGTCCACCACGCCCGGATAGTGCTGAATGACCGCCGGGTCGTGGCACAGCCGATAGCAAGCCACCGCCGCGCCCACCCACAGGCCCCGGGCAGGATCGTAGGTGAGGGCATTCAATTCGGGGACGCGCTTCAGATCGATCACGCGGTCCGCCGGGCGGCGGCCTTCGCGCAGCTGCGGCAGCAGGTCCGTGCCGCCGGCCAGCGGTTGGGCCTGGCCGGGGCCGGCCAGGAGCGTCAGGGTCTGCTCCAGACTGTCAGGGGAATGATACTCAAAGGCCCGCATCGATTTCTCCGCTCGGTGAGGTTCTGGGAACGCAACAGCGGCGCGCCTGGGCCTCGGCCCCGGCCGCTTTACCTGTCTGGCGCTCACGCAGCCGGCCCGCCCGCAGCGGGCCGCCGCCTCTTCCGCCGGCGCCCCCCGCGCCCGCGCCATCGATTGGCTGACACTCTTGCTTACTGCCCGGCCTCGGCTGCCCCCTGGCTGGCCGTAACTGGCCGGTGGCCTATTTTACGCGCTGACCGCCCATTTCGGAATACGCCGGCTGGGGCGGCGCCCGCCGCTCACAGGCCGATGCCCCGCAGGTAGGCCCGGTTGCGGCCGGCGCTCTCTTTGGGCGTGCCCATCCCGGGCAAGACGTCTTGCTCGACCACGATCCAGCCGGCATAGCCGATGGCCTCCAGCGCCTGGACCACACCGGGGAAGTCCACGCTGCCCCGGCCCAGCTCGCAGAACACCCCCTGCCCCACCGAGGTCGGGCCATCCCAGCCCAGCTCACGCGACCGGCGCGCGACGTTCGGCTCATGATCCTTGAAGTGCACGTGCCAGATGCGGCTGGCGAACTCGCGCAGGCCGGCCACCGGGTCGCCGCCGGCGAAGGCCCAATGGCCGGTGTCAAAGCACAGGCCCAGGAGGGCCGGGTCGGTCAGGTCCAGCAGGCGGCGGGTCTCGTCCGGCGTCTCCACCCAGGTGCCGATGTGGTGGTGGAAGACGGTCCGCAGGCCGGCCTCGTCCCGCACGCGCCGGGCCACGGCGTTGGCGCCCTGGCTGAAGGTACGCCACTGCTCGGCGCTCAGGCCCTGGGCCGGCGTGATGCGGCCGGCGTACCGCGTCCGCAGCGGGTCCCCGTACGGGTCATTGCCCAGCACCACCAGGGTCTGCGGGCCGCCCACGCGCGCCAATTGCTGGGCGGCCCGCACGGCGTCGTCCGCGCTGGCCGGGTGCCGGCCCGGGTCATGCAGGCTCACGCTCACCCAGGAGGCCAGCAGGCTCAGGCCGCGCGCCCCAAGCTCCCGGCCCAAAAGCACGGGATCGGTGGGCATAAAGCCCCAATCCCCCAGCTCGGTGCCGGTGTAGCCGGTGGCCTGCATCTCGTCGAGGACCTGCCGGTAGCCGCCACGTTCGCCGGCGATGCCTTCGATGACGCCCCACGAACACGGCGCGTTGGCGATGCGCAACATCGGGACCCTCCGTTCAGAGGCTCTGCCAGAACAACAGCGCGCTGGAGAAGATCAGCAGGCCGACCACGATCCACTCAAAGACGGCCTGGTTCACCCGCCGGATCAGCCAGCGGGCCGCCGCGATGCCCAGCGGGATAAACACCACCACCCACCACAGGGAGGCCAGCACGTCCACATCCAGCACCCCGGCCAGCAGGAAGCCCGGGAGCTTGAGCAGGTTGAGGGCCGCGAAGAACACCACGGTCGTGGCGACGTAGGACTGCGGCGGGAGCTTCTGCAGCAGCAGATAGGCGTTGAAGGGCGGGCCGCCGGTGTTGAACATGCCGGAGGCGACCCCGGCCAGCAGGCCGGCCGCCGGCCCGTGCCAGCCGCGCGGCTGATATTGAAAGCGCGCGATCCGGTCGCCGGCCAGCTTGTAGGCCGCCATGACCAGCACGAAGACGGCCAGCACCAGGCGCAGGGCATCGCCCGACAGCCGGGCCAGCAGCAGGGTCCCGAGCAGGGTCCCGGCCAGGCCGGCCGGCAGCAGCCGGCTCAGCAGCCGGCCGTCCCATTCCCGCCAGCACGCCCGCAGAGCGACCAGGTCGCCCACCATGAGCATCGGCAGCAGGACGCCGACGGCCAGCGACACCGGCAGCACCAGGCTGAGCAGCGGAGTCAGTAGCACGCCCAGGGCGTTGAACCCGCCGCGCGCCAGTCCGATGGTGAAGCCCAGCAGGGCGCTGACGACCATGACAAACAGCGGATCGTGATTGACGAAGACGGCCGGCACTGGATCAACTCCGCAGAGGTGGGTGCGGGCGGTGCTGGCCACGCCGGCGTCCCACCCGGCTGACGCCCGGAAAGGCGGCCGGCCTCAAGACAGCCTAGGCTCCGGCACGCCCCGCCCGGAGCGCCCGCCGGTCACCCCGCCATTGAACATCATGGGGATATCTGGCCCTCGCCGGCCCAGGATACCAGCCTTCCGCCGCCGGGTTAAGCGGACCGGCCGCTCAGGCCGCGTACCGGGCCGGCCGGTCCGGCAGTTGGCCCGGCACCGGCTCCCCGCCGCCGGCCAGCGATCGGACGCCGGCGTCGGTGATGTGCGCGGCAACGTAG
>JAEURL010000584.1 GCA_016789165.1 Anaerolineales bacterium
CACCCCGGGCTGCCAGCCGCGGCCCAGGTCAATCGCCAGCACCTCGAAAGGAGGCCCGCACATGGCAAACGGCTACATGGGTTCGATCCTGAATGTCGATCTCACCAAACGCACCATCACCGAAGAAGTATTGGACGAGCAGCTCTGCCGGGATTACATCGGCGGCTACGGCTTGGGCGCCAAGCTGCTCTATGACCGGATGCCCGCGCACGCCGATCCGCTCGGCCCGGACAACATCCTGGGCTTTCTCACCGGCCCGCTGACCGGCACGCCGGCGCTGATCGGTTCGCGCTTCGTGGTGTTCGGCAAATCGCCCAAAACCGGCGGCTGGGGGGACGCGAACTGCGGCGGCTACTGGGGGCCGCACCTGAAGTTCGCGGGCTTCGACGGCCTGCTCTTCACAGGCGTCGCCGACCGGCCGGTCTATCTGCTCATCGAGGAGGGGGAAGCCGAACTGCGCGACGCCGCCGACCTGTGGGGCAAGAACGTCTCGGAACTGGAGGACCTGCTGATCGCCCGGCACGGCAACGACATCCAGGTGGTCTCCATCGGCCCGGCCGGCGAGAAGCTCAGCCTGATGGCCAGCGTGATGAATGACCGAGAGCGCGCGGCCGGCCGCTCGGGTCTGGGCGCCGTTATGGGCAGCAAGAAACTCAAGGCGATCGTCGTGCGCGGCCGCATGAACGTGCCGGTCCATGACCCCAAGAAGATCAACCAGCTGCGCCGTGACACCATCCGCCAGCGCACCGGCTTCTACGACATCCTGCACAAGTGGGGCACGGCCGGCATCACCCACGACTCGGCCCTGAGCGGCGACTCGCCGGTCAGGAACTGGGGCGGCTCGGGCCCGGGCGATTTCCCCTCCCCGCGCGCGCGCCGCATCAGCGACGACGCCGTCATCGGGGTGCAGGATTACAAAGCCTACGCCTGCTACGGCTGCACCATCGGCTGCGGCGGCAAGATGCGCCAGGACCAAGGCGACTACGCGCTGGAGCTGAACGACGGCGTGGGCCACAAGCCCGAGTATGAGACCCTGTGCATGGCCGGCACCAACCTGCTTAACGACGATCTGCCGTCCATCATCAAGTTCAACGAGCTCTGCAACGCGGCCGGCCTGGACACGATCTCGGTCGGCGCCACGCTCGGCTACATCATCGAGCTGTACGAGAACGGCCTGCTCAAGCCGCGCCAGGTGGACGGCCTGGAGATGAAGTGGGGCAACGCGCCGGCCATTCTGGCGATGACGAAGAAAATCGCCGAGCGCGAGGGCGCCGGCGACCTGTTCGCCGACGGCGTCAAGGCGGCCTGGGTGAAGCTCGGTCAGCTCGGCACCGAGTACGCCATCCATGTCGGCGGCGAGGAGCTGCCGGCCCATGACCCGCGCTTCACGCCGGGTCTGGCCACCACCTACGCGCTGACGGCCACGCCCGGCCGCCACACCCAGGGCGGCGAGCTGCTCGGGCCGCCCGGCCTGGAGCTCAAACCGGTGGATAAGTACACGTACACCGGCCAGGCCGAGAACCACTGGAAGCTGGTGACGACAATGGAGGTGTGCAGCGCGGCCGGCCTGTGCATGTTCGGCTACCTGAGCTACCCGGTGCAGGCGATCCCTGACCAGCTCAACGCCGTCACCGGCTGGAACCTGACCCTGGAAGACGTCTTCCACACCGGCGAGCGTATCTACACCATGCGGCACCTGTTCAACCTGCGCGAGGGCCAGAACCCGCTCACGCGCAATATCCCCGGCCGCATGATCGGCACGCCGCCCTTGGCGGAGGGCAACGTCAAAGGGGTGACGGTGGACCTGCAGAGTCTGAACCGCGACTTCATGCAGCAGCTGGACTGGGACGTCCACACCACCATCCCGAGCGAGGGCCGGCTGCGCGACCTCGGCATGACCTTCGCCGTGAAGGACCGGCCGGCCTGGCGGGTGCCGTCGGTCAACTGAAGCGGTCCATTGGCCGGGGGCGAATTACCGTCCGCCCCCGGAGGGAGAGCCATGATGAGCAAGATCGGAGTAAGCAGCACCAGCCTGGCTGACCCGCGCGCCGCGGCCGGCCAACTGGTCACCGAGGCCCGCGCCGGGCTGACGGCGCAGCCGGCCCTGGCCGTCCTCTTCGCCACGGCCGACTATGACACCCAGGCGCTGGTGGCCGGCGTGAGCGCGGCCCTGGAGGGCGTGCCGGTCTGGGGCGGTTCATCGGCCAGCGGCGTGTTCGCCAATGACCGCTGGGTCACGGGCGAAAAAGGCGCCGCCGCCTTAATGTTGATCGCCGACCGGAAGGCCGGCGCCGCGCTGCAGCCGGTCGGCGCCGATGCGGTGCAGGCCGGTGCCGCCGCCGCCGAAGCCGCCCTCCGGCAGGCCGGCGGCCAGGCCAGCGCCCTGCTGACCTTGGCCTACATGGGGCCGGAGGAGGCCTTGCTGCAGGGCGTGGCGCAGGCCGCGCCCAAGGTGCCGGTGGTCGGCGGCTCCGCCTCAGACGGCGCCGGCCGCTTCCAGCAGTTCGGGCGCGGCCAGGTCCTGACCGAGGCGGTGACCCTGGCCGCCCTCGGCGGGCCGGTCGGTTACGCCTTCGCGCACGGCTACCGGCCCACCGGAAAGACGGCGCGGGTGACCCGTGCCCAGGGCCGGCGCATCCTGGAACTGGACGGCCGGCCGGCGCTGGCCGTGTACGGCGGCTGGACCGGGGCGGCGGAGGCCGAGATCAACGGCGGGGCGATCCTGACCTACAGCGTCTTCCATCCGCTCCTCCGCCACCTGAACGGGGACACGCTGGCCATCCATCCGGTCGCGGCCAATCCGGACGGATCGATCGACACCGGGGCGGCCATGGCCGAGGGCCTGACGCTCGAGCTCGGCCTGGGCACACTCGATGAGCTGATCGCGGCGGTGGCGCCCGTGGTGCGCCAGGCGGCCCAGACGGTGAAGAAGCCGGCGGCCGTGCTCCTCTCGCACTGCGGCGGCCGGGCCATCGGCCTGGGGGGCCGCATCGCGGAGGTGGCCGGCCAGGTGCGCCAGGCCGTCGGCGCGGTGCCCTGGATCGGCTACCTGGCCTTCGGCGAGCAGGGCTGCCTGGGGCCGGGCCGGAACGCGCACGCCAACCTCAGCTTGTCCGCGCTCGTGCTGGGCGAGGTCTGAGCGGCGCGCCGTCCCCTCCCGTCCTAATCCGCAGACCCGGTCGTGCCGGTGTGCTCCCCCGGCACGACTCTATACAATCCCCGCGCCATCACACCGGGAGGCAG
>JAEURL010000604.1 GCA_016789165.1 Anaerolineales bacterium
GGCGGGCCGAGGCCCAAGCCAGCGGCGCCCGTCTGGGGGTCAACCTGGGCAAGGGCAAGGACACGCCCCTGGAGCGGGCGGCCGAGGACTATACGGCGCTGGTGCGCCGCTACGCCGCGCGCGCCGATTACCTGGCCGTCAACATCAGCAGCCCCAACACGCCGGCCCTGCGCCAGTTGCAGACGCGCACCTTCATCACCGGCCTGCTGCGGGCCGTGACCGCCGAGCGCGACCGCCAGCCGGTTCGGGTGCCGGTGCTGGTGAAGATCGCCCCGGACCTGAGCGAGCCCGAAATCGACGACGTGCTGGACGCGGTCAGCGCCGCCAACGTGGACGGCCTGATCGCCACCAACACCACCCTCAGCCGCGAGGGCCTGCCGGATTTCGCGCGCCGGCTGGCCGGCGGCCTGAGCGGGGCGCCGCTGCGCGACCGCGCCACCGCCGTCATCGCCTACCTCGCCCGCCGCACCCACGGCCGGCTGCCGATCGTGGGCGTGGGCGGGATCATGACCCCGGACGACGCCCTGGCGAAGCTGGACGCCGGCGCCGTGCTGATCCAGCTCTATACCGGCCTGGTCTACGCCGGCCCCGGCCTGGCCCGGGCCATCAACCGCCGCCTCCTGGCGCGGCGCTGAGAAAGGCAACTCCATGACCTCACATCCTGATCTCGAACGCACCTTGGTGACGACGGACGCCATCCAGGCACGGGTGGCCGAACTGGCCCAGCAGATCGACCAGGCGTACGCCGGAGCCGACAACCTCCTGCTGGTGGGTATCCTGCGCGGGGCCTTCATCTTCATGGCCGATCTCACCCGCGCGCTGGCGGTGACGCACGCCGTGGACTTCATGGCCCTGACCAGCTACGGCAAGAGTACGGCCAGCGGCGAGGTCCGCATCGTCATGGACCTGCGCGAGCCGATCGAGAACCGGCACGTCCTGCTGGTCGAGGACATCGTCGACCGGGGGCACACCCTCAACTACCTGCACCGCCTGCTGCGCGACCGGCAGCCGGCCTCGCTGCGGACGTGCGTGATGGTGCGCAAAGAGCGCCCGGACGTCGGCGTGCCCGTGGACTACCTGGGCTTCACGATCCCGGACGTGTGGGTGGTGGGCTACGGCCTGGATTACGCCGACCGGTACCGCACCCTGCCCTACATCGCCGAACTCAAGGCCAGCGTCTACCGCAAATAGAATCACCCCGTCACCATTCACCACCTCCCAGCTTCACCTTTCCCCACAAACCGCCCATGCCCAACGCCCTCCTCTCCGTCCACGACAAGACCGGCCTGGTGGATCTGGCCCGCGGCCTGCACGCCCTGGGCTGGACCCTGATCGCCTCGGGCGGCACAGCCCGCCAGCTGCGCGCGGCCGGCCTGCCCGTCACCGAGGTCTCGGATTACACCGGCTCGCCCGAGATCCTGGGCGGGCGCGTCAAGACCCTGCACCCGGCCATCCACGGCGGCCTGCTGGCCCGGCCCCTACCCGAGGATCAGGCCGATTTGGCGCGGCTCAACTTCCAATTGATCGATCTGGTAATCGTCAACCTCTATCCGTTCGAGGCCACCATCGCCCAGCCGGGCGTCAGCCTGGCCGAGGCCATCGAGCAGATCGACATCGGCGGCGTGGCCCTGATCCGCGCGGCGGCCAAGAACCATGCGCGCGTGACGCTGGTGTGTGATCCGGCGGACTATGGCCGGGTGTTGGGCGAACTGCAGGCCGAGGGGGTGAGCGCGGCCACGCGCCGGCGGCTGGCCGTGAAGGGCTTCGCCCAGACCGCGCACTACGACGCACTGATCACCGATTACCTGGCGCGCCTCGACCAGCCCGCCGACGCGCCGGCCCCCCTGCGCCTGACCGCCTACCCCGTCCAGGCCCTGCGCTATGGCGAGAACCCGCACCAGGCCGCCGCGCTGTACGGCTTCGCGCCCGACGCCGGCCCGCTGGGCGGCACGGTCCTGCAGGGCAAGGAGCTCTCCTACAACAACCTGTTGGACCTGGACGCCGCCTGGCGCTGCGCGGTCAGCTACGGCGCGCCGGCCGTGTGCATCGTCAAGCATCTCTCGCCGTGCGGAGTCGCCGTCGCGGATACGCTCGCGGCCGCTTACCAAGCCGCCTTCGCCAGTGACCGGCGCTCGGCCTTCGGCGGCGTCATCGCCGCCAACCGCCCCTTTGACGGTGAGACGGCGGCGGCCCTGGGCGACCTGTTCGTCGAATGCCTGGCAGCGCCGGCCTTCACGGACGAAGCCCGCGCGCTGCTGGCCAAGAAGAAGAGCTGCCGGCTGGTGCAGATCCCGGCCCTGGCCATCCAGCCGCGCTTTGAGCTGCGCTCGCTGACCGGCGGCCTGCTCAAACAAGACGCCGACTTCGGCGACCCGGCCGGCACGAACTGGCAGGTGGCCTCGCGCCGGCCACCGACCGAGGCGGAGTGGGCGGCCCTGCGCTTCGCCTGGGTCGCCTGCCAGCACGTCAAATCCAACGCCATCGTGCTGGCCCGCGCCATCCCCGGCGGCGTCGCCACTGTGGGCATTGGCGGCGGCCAGCCCAACCGCGTGGACTGCGTACGGATCGCGGCCGAGCGCGCCGGCGACCAGGCGCGCGGCGCGGTCATGGCCTCCGACGCCTTCTTCCCCTTCCCGGACTCGGTGGAGGCCGCGGCCCGCGCCGGCGTGACCGCCATCGTCCATCCCGGCGGCTCCGTGCGGGATGCCGAGTCCCTGGCCGCCGCCGACGCGGCCGGGATGGCCCTGGTCGTCACCGGCGTCCGCCACTTCCGGCATTGATCAGCCGCGGAGTCGGCCAAGAACGCGGCTGGAGGCCGAGCGGGCGGCCTTCAAGTTTGAGCCGCTCCCAACCGCGCCCTCGGGGTCGCCCGTGGCCGCGTCCCGCGGAGGCGTCATGACCGTCAAACCAAGCTGGCCGGGCCGGGTGTATGAGGACTTCGAGGTGGGCGATGTCTACCCGCACCGCCTGGGCCGCACCATCACCCAGGCCGACAACATCTGGTTTACGCTGCTGACCGTCAACAACAACCCCATCCACTTCGACGCCGTCTACGCCGCGCAGACCGAGTTCGGCCGGCCGCTGGTGGATTCCACCTTCACGCTGGCGCTGGTCACCGGCCTGTCCGTGGCCGATCTCTCCCAGAACGCGGTCAACCTCGGCTGGAGCGAGGTGCGTCTGCCCCACCCGGTCTTCGACGGCGACACCCTCTACGCCCAGAGCGAGGTGCTGGAGGTGCGCGCGTCCCGGTCCCGGCCGCACATGGGGATCGTGCGCGTCCGGACCATCGGCTACAACCAGGCCGGCGTGACCGTCATCGAGTTCCAGCGCACGCTCCTGGTCTACAAGCGCGGCCACGGGCCGCCGGTCCTGCGGCCCGAGCCGGGCCAGTGAGCGGCGGAATACACGAAAGAAGGGCACCCGTTTCCGGGAGGCCCGCCGCCCTGGTTACGCTATAATTTTGGCATGTTCGCCTGTTCGGCTTTGACCCATCCCGATCGGCGGCGGGACTCTGCCCCGCCCCGCCCACCCAGGTAACACCCGCGCACCCGGCTCACCACAGGCCGGGTGCGCTTGTATTTCCGGAGGAGCCCGTGAACGAGAAACTCTTCGACACCTACGAATCTCTGACCTTCGACGATGTCCTGATCGTGCCCGGCTACAGCGAGGTGCTGCCGGACCAGGTGGACGTGAGCGCGCGGCTGGCCGAGGACGTCTGCCTGAACACCCCCCTGCTCTCGGCCGCCATGGACACCGTCACCGAGGCCCGCCTGGCCATCGCCCTGGCGCGCGAGGGCGGGCTGGGCATCCTCCACCGCAACCTCTCGCCGGAGGCCCAGGCGCGCGAAGTGGAGAAGGTCAAGCGCTCCGAGTCCGGCATGATCGTCGACCCGGTCACGCTCGGCCCGTCCGCCACGCTGAAAGAGGCCGAGCAGCTCATGGAGCAATTCCGCATCAGCGGCGTGCCGATCGTGGACCCGGACACCGGCCGGCTGCTGGGCATCCTCACCAACCGCGACACCCGCTTCGCCTCGGACGAGGACCTGGCCCGGCCGGTGCGCGAACTGATGACCGAGCAGCACCTGGTGACCGCGCCGGTGGGCACCACCCTGACCGAGGCCCAGAAGATCCTGCAGCAGCACCGCATCGAGAAGCTGCCGCTGGTGGACGCGGCCGGCCGTCTGCAGGGCCTGATCACGGTCAAGGACATTCAGAAGAAGCGGGATTACCCCAACGCCGCCACCGACCGGCGCGGCCGGCTGCTGGCCGGCGCGGCGGTGGGCGTGGGCGCCGACCTGGAGCAGCGCGTGGAGCTGCTGGTGAGCCGCGGCGTGGACCTGGTGACCGTGGACACCGCCCACGGCCATTCAGCCGGCGTGGTGCGCGCCCTGCAGCGCTTGAAGGCCGGCTGGCCCAACCTGCCGGTGATGGCCGGCAACGTGGTGACGGCCGAGGGGACGCTGGCCCTGATCGCGGCCGGCGCGGACGTCATCAAGGTGGGTGTGGGCGCCGGCTCGATCTGCACCACGCGCATCATCGCCGGCGCCGGCATGCCGCAGATGACGGCCATCTTTGAATGCGCGCGCGCCGCCCGGAGCAAAGGCGTGCCGGTGGTGGCCGACGGCGGCATCAAGTACAGCGGCGACATCGTCAAGGCGCTGGTGGCCGGCGCCGAGGCCGTGATGCTGGGCAGCCTGCTGGCCGGCCTGGAGGAGGCCCCCGGCGACCTGGTGCTGTACGAGGGCAAACGCTACAAGGAGTACCGCGGCATGGGCAGCCTGGGCGCCATGCAAGGCTACGGGAAGGACCGCTACGGCTCCGGCCAGGGGCGCAGCAACAAATTGGTGCCGGAAGGGGTGGAGGGGCTGGTGCCCTACAAGGGCACCCTGCGTGACGCGGTGTATCAGCTGGTGGGCGGCCTGCGCTCCGGCATGGGCTACGCCGGCGCGGCGCGGCTGGACGACCTGCGCACCCGGACGCGCCTGACGCGCATCACGCACGCCGGCCTGATCGAGAGCCACCCGCACAGCGTCACGATCACGCGCGAAGCCCCCAACTACCAGCGCGGCGGCTGAGGCTACGGGCGCAGCTCGCGCACCTCGAAGCGGCAGGCAGCGGCGCCGGCGCCCTTGCACTCGGTCTCCACGACGTCGTGCTCCTGCCCGGTGGCCCAGAAGATCGCGGCCTGGATCTTGCCGACCGTCAGCCAGCAGCCCGGCGCCTCGCGCCGCCGGCCGAAGACGCCGTCGCTCTCATGATCCACCAGGATCAGGCCGTGCAGCGCGTTGAGCACCTCGACGTGGCCGTTGGGCTGGGCCAGCTCGTCCGCCAGCCAGGCCAGCGCCCGCTGCATGCGGGCCGCCGGCGGCTGGGTTAGGAAGGCGACGCGGTACTGCAGCGCCTGCCAGCGCTGGTGCACCAGCAGCTGATCGAAGACGCCGCGCCCCACCCGGATCAAGGTGCCGCGCGCCCCGCGGCCGAAGTAGGACTCCACCGCCTGGATCACCCCCGAATATTCGGCGGCGTGCAGGCGCAGCTCGCGGTTGTACTGCGGCAGATCGCCCGTGAAGCGGTGCAGGCGCGCCTGGCGCAGGATCGTCATCAGGCCGGCCCGGCCGATGACGGCCTCCAGCGCCAGCAGCAGCCGGCGCATCCGGGCGTTGGTGAGTTCACGGCCGTGGGTGACGGTAACCAAGGAAAGTTGCCTGCTCAAAAAAGATCGGCGCGGTTTGGCCGGCGCGTCCGAATATTATCACAGAGCCCGTTGATAGACTGGAA
>JAEURL010000632.1 GCA_016789165.1 Anaerolineales bacterium
GGCCGTCAGCGGCCGGCCGCTGACCGGGTCGGTCAGCCCGCGCTCAGCCAGGACGGCGTCCACGGCCTCCAGCCCGTTGGCGGGATGCGCCACCAACGCCCGCGTCGTCTCCTCGCCGAAGCGATCCAGGAAATAGGCCAGGAACAGGTAGGCCGCGCCGTAGTGGGCGATGGTGTCGTTTTCGCTCCAGGTGGTCAGCTGCAGGTCCGGCTGCTGGATGAAGTCGATGGCGTGGCCGCTCGGCTGGAAGCCGTTCAGGAGTTCGGCCAGCATGGCGGCGCCCTCGTTCACCCAGCCGTCCTCGTTCAGATCCTGATGCCAGTGGATCATGTGCTGGAATTCGTGCGCCAGGGTGCTGGCCAGCTCGGGGTCACCGGGCGAGGTCACATCGGCGTTGACGTAGAAGATCTCTTTCTCATTGGAATAAGGGTAGGCCAGGCGCGAGTACTCATCCACCGGGTAGTAATAGCCCAGGATCGAGAAGCCGAGCCCGCGCGCGAAGAGAATGTACAGGCGCGGGTCGGCGTCCACCCCGGGCGTCCACTCGGAGCCGAAGAAGGCCCGGTTGGTGGGGTAGGTGTTGGCCTGGAAATCGTCCACCAGCTGGCGGACGGCGTCCCGGTCCAGGCTCACGCCGCGTTCAGCAAAGAAATACACGTTCTCGGTTTTGTAGATCAGCTCGGCCGTAACCGTGCGGTGCGGCTGGAGGGGGTCGTCGTCGTTGTGGATATGGAAGTCCAGCCGTGTGCCGACGGCATGATCGGCCGGCGCGTCGGCCACGGTCACCGGGATATCGGCGACGCCCTGCAGGCGCTCGGTCAGCGCGCGCAGGTCGCGCGGCGTCATGGTGGTCTGCGCCAGGACGTCCAGCATGGGCCGGCTGTCGGCGGCGGGCGTGGTCTCGGCGGGGGCCGGCGTGGGGCTGGCCGGCTGGCCGGAGCGGGTGGGCGACGGCGTGGGGGATTGCCGGGCCGTCAGGACCGGGGTGGGCGTGTCGACGAACGGCGGCGGCGCGAAGCTGGGGCCGGAGGTCTGGCGGCTGAACTGAAAGAAGACCAGGCCGCCGGCCGCCAGGACGATCAGCCCGCAGCAACAGGCCGTCACCAGCGCGACGGCCGCACATACCCCCAACCCGATTTTGGCATCACGACTCATAAGTTTCTCGCTACACCAACCACAATTTGCGCTGCGGCTTGCTCAACCACTCCAGGCCGTCCGGGGTCACCCGGACGTCTTCTTCCAGCCCAAGATAACCGCGCCGCGTGACGTAGACGCCCAGCTCCAGCGTGTAGACCTGATCCACTTCGATCCGGCCCCGCGGCGCCTGGCCGTAGCGGTCCCAGCGCGGCCCCAGGAGGGTTGCGCCGTCGTGCGCCACGCGGCCCAATTGGTGGCCGAGGGCGTGCTGATACTCCGGGAAGCCGGCCGCCACCAGGGCTGCGCGGGCGGCGGCATCCACCTCCCAGCCGAGCGCGCCCGGCCGCAGGGCGGCGGCGCCGGCGTCCACGGCCGCCCAGCAGGCTTCCCAGGCCAGGCGCACGTCGTCCGGGGCGCGCCGCTCGCCTTTATCCAGGAAATACCAAGTGCGCTGCAGGTCAGAACAGAAGCCCGCGCGCTGCACGCCGAAGTCGATGTGCAGGAGCTGGCCGCGCGCGGCCTTATAGGCGCCGGGCCGGGTATGGCCCACCGGCGACTCCGGGCCGGCGTTGACGACCGGGCAGTAGGGCGCGTCCCAGGCCGGCCCCAGGCCCAGCCGTTCGCGTTCGGCCGTGAGCCAGCCGGCGATCTGGCGCTCGGTCTGGCCGGGCTTGAGGGTGTTGGTGAGGCGGGCGAACAGGCGCTCAGTGGCGCGCACGGCCTGGCGGATGAGGTCGATCTCGGCCGCGGATTTGCGGCCGCGCAAGGCGGCCAGGAAGGCTTCGGCCGGGACCAGCCGCTCGGCGTAAGGCGTGCCGGCCAGGGCGGCCTGCAAGGTCAGCCACAGGCCGTGCGTCAGGCCGTCGGCGGCGGGGTCGCTTTCTGAGTAGTTGATGGCGATGGTGCGCGGCGCCAGGCGCTCCACGGCGGCGCGCAGGGCCGGCCGCAGGCTCTGGTCATACGGGATCACCTGGGTGTAGGCCCCCAGCGCCTGCACGTTGTCGGCGTCAAACCGGCCGACGATGGCCACGCGTTCGCCGGTGCGGCTGATCAGGAAAGCCGAGTGCCAGGTCATATCCAGGCCGGCCACCAGGTCCAGGGCCGGGTCCCGCGTGAGCGAGGTCTCGCGCACGAAGGTCAGCCACAGGTCGAGGTCCTGCTCGGCCAGGATGGCCGCGGCCTGGTCCAGCTTTTCGCGGATCAGGGCGGGGTTCATTTCTTCCAGTTGGCGGCCATCATCTCGCCCAGGGCCACGCCGTACAGGTGGTCCAGGCGCTCGGCCAGCTCCGGCCGGCCGTTCTGGCGCATGTTGTCGCCCAGGTACTGCAGGGTGTTCACCAGGTCCTGGGTGATCTGCTCGGGCTGGGCCTTCAGGGCGGCCTCGGCGTCGGCCTCGCTGGGCAGCTCCAGCAGCTGGTTGATCAGCTTGATCTCGGGCGGGGCGGCCTCCTCCATCAGCCGGTTGATGCCCTCGCCCACTTGGTTGAGGCGGGCGGCGACGTCCATCCGGCCGGCCTTCTGGGCGGCGGCGATGTTCTCGTTCAGCACGGCGACAAAGGCGTCGTCGATCAGGTGGGCGTTCTCGCGCAGGGCCTGGTCGATATCGCGCGCCTCGGCGATCTTCTTGAGCAGGGCCGTGGTCTCCTGCAGGCGGGCCTTGGCGGCCTCGTCCACCTGGCGCGTGATCTCCAGGATCAGGTCGCGCCGCTGGATCAGCCGGGCCTTCTCCTCGCCCTCGGTCCGGTCCGCGCGGCGGGTCAGCGATTCCAGGAAGGAATAATCGA
>JAEURL010000634.1 GCA_016789165.1 Anaerolineales bacterium
CGAGCCGGTCAGGTGGACGGGGATGGCCACGCGGAAGGGCCGGTTCATGTCCGGGGCATAAAAATCGACGTGCAGGTAATCGCCGCGGATGGAATCGCGCTGCAGTTCGTGCACCAGCACCTTGCGGGTCTGGCCGTCCACAATCAGGTCCACCAGCTGGGTGCCTTCAATCTGGCGGATGATGCGCGAAGCGTCGCGCGCATTCAATTGGATGGACTGCGGCGGGCTGTCCGGCCCGTAGACCACGGCCGGCAGCAGGCCGGCGCGGCGCAGGCGGCCGACCTTTTTCCGGGTGACCGACCGCTGTTCAGCATTCAAAACGAGGGGTGCCATCTTGTCCTATCTCCCGAAGCGCCTCTCACAGTTGCCCGCGCTGCGCGCTTGCCTCTCGGGCCGGCTGGGCCGGCGCCGGTAGGCCGAACGCAGTTCGACCACCGTTACCTGCGCTTCATTAGGCGGCCGGCCCAGTGCCGGCCGCAGGTTTCACTCCGTTGAGCGGCGGCCCAGGCGGCTGCCGAGCAGCCAGACCAGGCCCAGGGCCGCCCCGGCCGCCAGCCCCGCCAGCACGGCGCCGCGGCCGTCCAGCAGGGCCTGCACTGTGCCGCCGGCCTCGCGGGCCACCAAGACCAGGGTGCGGACGTGGTTCAAATGAGCCTGGTCCGCCACCACCACGCCGGCGGCCGCATTGGAGAGCGCCGCCGTGTGGGCGCGCACCGCGCCCACTGCGCTCTGGTCCACCGCCAGGGTTTCGGCCTTGGCGAAGCCCAGAGCGCTCAAATCCGTCCGCACCAGATCGCCCTCCGCCCAGCCGGCCGCGCTTTCGCGCAGATCGACCTCTTTGGCGTAGACCGTGCTGGCCGAGCTTTGGTGAAGATGGGCGGCGCCGGCCTTGATGACGTAGGCGCTGCCGCTCTCCAGGTTGACGGTCTCGGCGGTGACGGTCTGGGCTTCGGTGGGGTTGGTGTCGGCCATCCGGCCCTCCACACAAAAAGCAGGGCTTCCCGGTAAATGCGGAAGCCCCGCCGAACGGCCTAAATCTTACTCAACTTTGCGGCCGGCGTCAATCTGACGCGCAGCCGGCGTCAGTCGGCGGCCGCGGCCGAATAGCCCGCCGGCGCGGGCCGGGCCGGCAGCGGCGGATCCGGGTTGACCACGATCCGCCGCCAGACGAAAGCCACCACCCAGGCCATCACGGCCGCACTGAACAGGCCGGGCGCGGCCGGCCCGAACTGGCCCAGCAGCCAGCCACCGAGGGTGGGCGCCAGGACGCGCGTCAGGCTCTCCACCGATGCGGCCAGCCCCAGGGTCCCGCCGACCTCCTCGGTGTAGACGGCTTTGGTCAGGGCGCTGCTCAGCACCGTGTTGAGGCTGCCGCCGGCCAGGGCCAGCGGGATCATCACTACCAGCAGGACCACCAGATTGGGCGTGAGCGCCCAGGCCAGGAGCGCGCCGGCCATGAGCGCGACGCCGGCCAGGATGATCTGCTGATCCTGAAAACGGCGCGTGATCACGCCCACCAGGCCGCCCTGCACCACCGCGGTCAGCACGCCCACATAGGCCAGCACAAAGCCGGTGGCCTGCGCGTCCAGGCCCAGCCGGTACTGCGCGTACAGGGCGAAGAGGCTCTGAAAGACCGCGAAGGCCAGGCCAAAGAAGAAGCGCACATGCAGCAGCGGGCCAACGCGCGGCCGGTTAAGCGCCTGCCAGAGCGCCTGGGCCGAGAGGGCCGGCCGGGCCAGCTGCGCCCGGCGCGCCCGGGCCTCGGGCGTGAGCGACTCGGGCAGCCAGACCGTGACCGCCAGCAGGTTCAGCGCGGCCAGGCCGGCCGCCGCGAACGCCGGCACGCCATAGCCCCAGGCGCTGAGCAGGCCGCCGGCGGCCGGCCCGATAATGAAGCCCAGGCCAAACGCCGCGCCGATCAAGCCCAGGCCGCGCGCCCGGTTGGCCGGATCGGTGACGTCCGTGATGTAGGCCTGGGCCACGGTCAGGTTGCCGCCGGTCAGCCCATCCACCACCCGCGACAGGAACAGCAGGCCCACGATCATGGTGTTCTGCGCGGCCGGCCCCGCCGACCCAGCCAGCGCCCGGCCCAGCGGGTCCGCCAGGCCAAGCAGCACAAAACCGACCGCCGTCCCAAAGATGCTCACCAACAGCACCGGGCGCCGGCCGTAACGGTCCGAGAGCCGGCCCAGCAGCGGCGCGCCAATCAGCTGGGCGGCCGCGTACGAGGCCGTCAGCAGGCCGACGATCAGGGGCGTGGCCCCGTACGTCTCCGCATAAAAGGGCAGCAGCGGCAGGATCAAGCCAAAGCCCAGCAGATCGATAAAGACGATGAGGAAGATGGTCAAAAGTCGGCTGCGTTGCATGTACAGAACCTCCACCAGATTATCGCTCATGTATAATGCATCTGTGGTGCATTGTCTATTCTTTGTACAATCTTTCGGACGACGGGCATCTCAGGCGGCGTTATACTCCACAGCCATGCGCACCCACGTCGAACGCGCCGCCGGCGGCCCGCGGCTGGGCGAGTTCCTGTTGCTGGCCGGCCTGGTCCTGGCCTTCACGGCCCGCCTGACCTTCACCAATCAGATCCTGGCCCGCGGCGATACCTTCCTTTATTTCTATCCCCTATGGGATTACCGCGCCGAAGCGCTGCGCGCCGGCCGGCTGCCGCTGTGGGCGCCCGAGCTCTTCATGGGCGCGCCCTTCCTGGCCAACTCCCAGACCGGGGTGCTGTATCCGCTCAACTGGCCGCTGGCCGGGCTGCCGGCGCCGCAGGCGGTCAAGGTCTCCCTCGGCTTGCACCTCTTCATCGCCGGCGCCGGGGCGCTGGTCTTCGCGCGGCGCCGGCTGGGCGTCTCGGCGGCGGCGGGTCTGCTGACCGCCAGCGTGTTCGCCCTGGGCGGCTACCTGCTGGCCCAGGCCGAGCACATCAACCAGCTGCAGGCCCTGGCCTGGTTCCCGTGGCTGTTGTGGGCCCTCGGTTTGGCGGACGGGCGCCGCCGGCTGGCGGCCGCCGGGGGCCTGATCGCCCTGCCGGTGCTGGCCGGCCACACTCAGAGCGTCTTCATCAGCCTGACCGGCGCGGCGCTGTTCGGGCTGGCGGAGGCCTGGCCGCGCCGGTGGCCGGCCCTGCGCGATCTGCCGGCCCACCCGCTCGTCCATCTGGCCGGGGCTCTGGCCCTGGCGGCGCTGCTGGCCGGGGCGCAATGGCTGCCCACGCTGGAGCTCTCGCGCCAATCCCTGCGCAGCGGCGGGCTGCCCTGGGCCGAGGCCCTGTCCTTCTCACTGGACCCGCGCCTGTTAGGCCGCGCCCTCCTGCCCGGCTATTCACGCAGCTTCTTCACCGAGTTCGTGGCCTACAGCGGTGTGCTCGGC
>JAEURL010000681.1 GCA_016789165.1 Anaerolineales bacterium
GGCCGGGTGACCGATAGCAAAATCGTGGCGATCCGTTCCAGCCGGGCCGTCCGCTATCAGCCCGAGGTGCACTACGCCTACACGGCGGCCGGCCAGGCCCACACCGGCCGGCGCCTGACCTTCACCTCCTGGACGGAATGGCTGACCAAGGAAGAGGCCGAGCGGGCGCTGGCGGCCTATGCGCCGGGCGCGGCCGTGACCGTGCTGCACGATCCGCAGCATCCGCAGGAGGCGGTGTTGGAGCGCCGGGCGCCGCGCGGCCCGTTGGTGAGCTGCTTTGTGGTGGTGCTGCTGGCCGGCACCAGCCTGATGTGCCTGGCTACGGGCCTGCGCGGGCTGATCCTAGGGCCGTAAGCGCCGGCCGGCGCGGGTACAATACCGCCCGCTGCCATGTCCGCCAAATCCCTCCGCCGTTTCTCCGGGCCGGCCTGGCTGGCCCTGGCCGCCACGCTGGCCGGCGCCGCCCTGCGCTACCTGGGCCTGCTGACCCTGCCGCCGCCGGCTTGGGTGGACGAGATCTGGTTCGCCCTGCGCGCCCGGGAGATCCTCCAGACCGGCCAGTTCCCGATCTTCTACAAAACCTTCTGGGGCGGCGTCAACCCGCTGCTGGCCTGGCTGACGGCCGGCGCGCAGTGGCTGGCCTTCCGCGACGTGAGCGTGTCCTCGCGCGTGGTCTCGGCCACGTTCAGTGTGCTGGCCGTGCCGCTGTTCTTTGCCGCGCTGGACGAGTTCTGGCGCGCCGAGCTGCCGGCTCCGCGCCGGCGCTGGCTGGCGGCTCTGGCGTCCCTGGCGCTGGCTTTCTTCTTCTCCACGATCACGCTCACGCGGCTGGGCACCGAGCCGGGCGTGGCGCTGGCGGCCGGCCTGTTTTGTCTGTGGCAGCAGCGCCGTGCCGCGCGCACCGGCGCCCGCCTGAGCTTCGCCTTGGCCGGCCTGGGCGTGGGCGCGGCCCAATACCTGAGCCCGCACGCCCGCTTCATCCCGGTGCTGATGGTGCTGTGGGGCCTGCACGATCTGGCCCTGGCGCCGGCCGGCCAACGCCGGCGGCTGCTGGGCGGGCTGGCGCTGGCCGCGGCCGTGGCGGCGCTGAGCGCGGCGCCCCTCATCGCCTTCTTCGTCCGCGAGCCGGAGTGGTTCCTGGGCCGGGCGCGGGCCGTGACCGCGGCGGCGGGGTCGCAGGGCCTGCTGGCCTTCTGGCTCACGAACGCCGGGAAGCTGGCGCTGGCCTTCAGTTGGGCCGGCGACCCCAGCGGGCGCGACAACCTGGCCGGCCGGCCCTACCTGGACGTGGTCCAGTCGTTGGGCTTCTACCTCGGCCTGGGCCTCACGCTCTGGCGCGCCCGGCGCTCGGCCCGCGCCCGTGACCTGCTGGTGTGGCTGGCCGTGATGCTGGCGCCCTCCCTCGTCACCGACGACGCCCCCTCCTTCAGCCGCCTGATCCAACTGGCGCCGCCGGCCCTGGCGCTGACGGTGCTGGGCTGGAATGCGCTGTGGACGGCGCGGCCGGCCTGGCTGGGCCGCGCCGCCGCCGCCGGGGTGGCCGGCCTGGCGCTGGCGGTCAGCCTGGCCGGCAACGTGGCCGATTACTTCGGCCGTTTTGCGCAACAGCCGGACCTGGCGGCCTGGTACACGGCCACGCCCGTGCGCCTGGCCCAGGACCTGATCGCGCGCGCGCCGGCCGAGGCCGTGTTTGTGGAGCGGGTGTTGGAGGCCGAGGATATCTTCGCCTTTGATTTCCTCTTTC
>JAEURL010000022.1 GCA_016789165.1 Anaerolineales bacterium
TTTCTCCCGTGTGTGTGTTGTTTGCCGGGGGTGGTGCTGGGGGGGCGCGCGGGGGGGGGGGGGGGGGGGGCGGGGCGGGCGGGCCCCCCCGCGCGCCCCCCCACCACCGTGGCGCGCCGGCGGCCGCCGGCGCGCTGGACAACAAAAGCCCGATCCACGCCTCTTGTTTTGGCGGCAGGCGACGCGGATCGGGCTGCGGAACGCATAGCCCCGCGAACGGAGCCATGTGCTACTGCATGCAGATTGTAGTTGAGTTTCACCTGACCGTCGAAGCGTATGCGGCGGGCTATGCCGCGCTGACCTATCCCCGCCCGGAGAGGTGCCCGAACTGCGGGACCGCCGGGCAAATTGAGGGGCATGGGTTCTATTGGCGTTACCCGCTGGATGTGTTCTCGCGGTTCGAGATCGGGATCAAGCGCTGGTATTGCCGAGCGTGCGGCAAGACGACCTCGCTGCTGCCGAGTTTCCTGCTGCGCTTCCGCTGGTATCTGCTGGCGGTGATCCAGAGCATGGTGGTGGCGCGGTTCGAGACGCGGCAATCCTGGCGGCAAATCGAGACGACCTGCACGGCGGCCGGCGCGCCGTCCAACCGCACGCTCAAACGTTGGTGCCGGTCGTTCGCGCGCCAGGCGCCGGCCTGGCTGGCGGCCGTGCAACAGACGCTGGCTGAGTTTGAACCGGCGGCGCCGGGGCTGGACCCGCTGGGCGCGGCGGCCGGCCCGGTTGCGCCGGCGCCGGCGTTGTTGGACGCAGCGCTGCAACTGCTGGCCTGGGGGAAAACGCGCTGGGCGGAGTTGGCGGATTTCGGCCGCGCGGAGCGGCTGCGCTTCTTGTGGCATTGGGGCTATGGCCGCGGGCTGGCGCGGCTGATCTAGCCCACACACTCTGCGGCATGGGCCGGGCGTGGGAAGGCGCGTAGGCTGTGGGGCATCCCCCGTTTCTCAGGAGATTGCCCGCATGTCCGATGAAAATGCCGATCCCAGCACCGTCATCGCCCTGTTTCGCTATGGATTGATTGCGTCGCTGATCCATACCCCGCCCCCCAAGGGGATGCGGGAAGCGGCCCTGCGTGGGCTGGCCGCGCAGATCTACCAGTTGCCGGACTCGCCCCGCATCCGCGTCAGCGTCACCACCCTGCGCCGCTACCTCAAGGCCTACCAGGCCGGCGGGTTCGAGGCCCTGCGCCCGCCGCCCCGCGCGGATCGCGGGACCCCGCGCGCTTTCCCGCCCGAAGTGCTGGCCCGCGCCATCCAACTGCGCGAAGAACAGCCCGAGCGCACAACCCAGACGTTGGTCGAGATCTTGAAACGCGATGACGGCCTGGCGCTGGCGCAACCGCCCAACGTCCACACGCTCGCCACGCATCTGCGCCGGCGAGGGAAGACGCGCCGTTTGGTGGGGGGGCGCCCCCAAGCTTTCCGGCGCTTTGAACGCGAGCACCCCAATGACCTCTGGCAAGGCGACGCCCTGGTCGGCCCCTGGCTGCCCGACCCGGCCGTGGCCGGCCGCAAACGGCGGGCGCATCTCTTCGCCTTTATTGATGACCACAGCCGGCTGGTGCCCTACGCCGAGTTCTTCTTCGAAGAAGCCCTGCCGCGCATGGAGCGTGTGCTCAAGGTGGCGCTCCTGCGGCGCGGCGTCCCGAAAGCGCTCTATGTGGACAACGGCGCGGTCTACTCGGCCACCCAGTTCGGTGCGGCCTGCGCCACGCTCGGCATTCAGCGGCTCCACACCGCGCCGTATGCTCCCGAAAGCAAGGGCAAGCAGGAGCGGTGGTTCGAGACGATGCGTTTGCAATTCCTGCCCGAAGTGGACGCTTCGCAGCTCACCACGCTGACTGAACTTAACGAGTCCC
The DNA here is from genome assembly GCA_016789165.1 of Anaerolineales bacterium. Taxonomy (GTDB): domain Bacteria; phylum Chloroflexota; class Anaerolineae; order Anaerolineales; family UBA6663; genus SpSt-583. The sequence continues at coordinate 1,856 of JAEURL010000022.1, forward strand.
TGTGGGCCTGGATCGAGTGCGTCTACCACGTCCGCGTCCACTCCGAGACCGGCCAAACGCCGCTGGCCCGCTTCACCGCCGGCCTGGCCGACGTGCGGGCCGTGGAGCCCGAGACCTTGCGGCGGGCTTTCTTGTGGCGCGAGAAACGCAAGGTCACCAAGACCGCCACGCTCTCCCTGCAGGGCAACCGTTACCAGGTGGACCCGGTTCTCGCCGGCCAGACCCTGGAACTGCGCTTCGATCCCTTCGATCTGGCCCAGGTGGAACTCTACCGCGACGGCCAAGCGCTCGGCCTGGCCACCGTCCGCGAGCAGGGCCGCCAGCGTCATCTGGCTGTCGCGCGGCTCGCCACTGAGCCGCCTAGCCCGCCGCGGCCGCAGTCCACGCTCGATTACCTGGCCGCCCTGCGCGCCGAACACCACACCCAACAACAGCAGGCCCTCGGCCGTCTGACCTTCGCCCGGCTCAACTCACCCGATGAAGCGCATTTCGAATCAAAGGATCCCGTTGACACCGACCCCGATGTCCCGGCCACGCCCTTTTAGGAGACACCCATGTTCCAAGAGTTCTACGGCTTCACGCACGTCCCGTTTTCCAAGTCCATTCCCACCGACAACCTCTTCCCCACCGGCGGCCAGAAAGAACTCACCGCGCGCCTGTCCTACCTGGTCCGCGAGCGCGGCTTTGGCTTGATCACGGGCGAGATTGGCTCCGGCAAGTCCACCGCCGTGCGCGCGTTCACCGCTGGCCTCGATCCCAACCGCTATCTCGTGCTCTATCTCGCCAACCCGACCACCGGCATGACCGGCATCTACCGCGATCTCCTACTCGGCCTCGGCCATGAACCACCCTTCAGCCGGCCGCGTCTGGTGGCGCGGTTGCGCGATGCCTTCGCCGACCTACTCGGCGCCAAACGCCGCGTGCCCATCGTGATCTTGGATGAGGCCCATCTGCTCAGCCAACCCATGCTCGAGCAGTTGCGCTTGCTCTTCAGCGACCAGATGGACAGCCAGTCGCTCGCCACCGTGGTCCTGGTGGGACACCCAGACTTGCGCCGCACTCTGCATCTGACCGTCCACGAAGCCTTCAGCCAGCGCCTGGCTGTGCGTTACCACCTCGGCCCGCTGGACCTGGCCGAAACGGTGGGCTACGTCCGCCACCACGTCCGCACCGCCGGCTACACCGCCAGCCCGCTCTTCACCGACGACGCCGTCGCCCGTGTCTACGAATACACCAAAGGCCTGCCCCGCCGTATTAACCAGGTCTGTACCACCGCCCTCATGGCCGGCCTGATTGACCAGAAGCAACTCCTGGATGAGACCACCATCCGCAAGGCCGTCGCCGAACTCGACCACGACTGACCCGCCGCCCAACGAAAACGGGCTCCCGCTCGGAGCCCGTTTTTTCTTCCTGGCCGGCCGCCATTCAATGCGGCCCTGCGCCTCCATCTAATTAGATTCGCGACACCAAGCGAGTTCTTCCCCTTGAGAATGCTCGGAAGTCGCTGATAAATCAGCGCCCTGACCCTAGCAAATCACAGTGCACACAGTGTTCACTCGCACAGTGAAGGCCACCGAGAATGCGCGGACGATCCGCAACGGTAGTAAAGCACGGAGGGTTTAGAACGCTTGGGCGAATTCCCGCGCCAAGGCCGGCGGGCCTTCACGGCCCTGGCCGGCCAACAACGCCACCATGATTGCGGGCCCTGAGAAACGGCCGCTGCTGATGACCCGCCCCGAGGCCCCAAAAGCCCCGCCGTGGTACAAATGGCTGAACGAGGAGAATGTGGCGAAGATGAAGTTGGCTGTACTGATCTTATTTGTCATGCTGACCGTGGGGATCGTTGCTTTCACATTGTCGAAGCTGCTCTGAGATACCCGGGGACCTATGTATGAACAAATCCACCTCAGAACCGCGCCTGACCCGCCAGCAATACGACGAGCTCTATACGCAGTTCAGCCGCACCCCGGACCCGGCTGAGGGCTTTTCGGAGACCGGCGAGCACTGGCAGCTGATGGCCTTGCTCAACCAGTGGGGGTTCTACCCCATGAGCCGGCAG
>JAEURL010000054.1 GCA_016789165.1 Anaerolineales bacterium
GCACGGTCGGCAGCGAACGCACGATGAACTGGTTGCCGCCGAAGGGCTCCACCAGGAAGCCGATCGCGTGCAGGGTCGCCATCTGTGTGAGCAGCAGGTCGGCGGCGGCGGCCGGCACCTCCACCACGGCCGGCTCCAGCAGCGCCTGGGAGACCACCTGGGCGGCCGCGCGCTGCAGGCTGAAGGCCTCGTACAGGATGCGCTCGTGGGCGGCGTGCTGGTCGATCAGGTACAGGCCGTCCGGGCCCTCGGCCACGATGTAGGCGGCCCCCACCTGGCCGATGGTGCGCAGGAGCGGGACGTCGGTGGCCGGCAGGGGCGGCTGCGGCTGGGCCGGGCCGGCGGCCGAGCCAGGGGCCGGGGGCGGGTAACTCGCAATCGCGGCTGGGGAAGAAGCCGGCTCCGCCCCGCCCCACTCCGGCCCCCACTGCAGCGAGGGCCGCACGGCCGGCAGCTCCGCGCCGGAGTCCCAGCGGCGCAGCTCGAGGTGCGGCACCGGGGCGCGTTCGGTCAGCGCCCGGCGCACGGTGCGCTCCACGGCGCTGAAGGCCGTGTCACCGCTGCGGAAGCGCACCTCGGCCTTGGTGGGATGCACGTTCACGTCCACGTCCTCGGCCGGCAGCGTGATCTGCAGGGCGGCCAGCGGATAGCGGCCGACCATCAGCATGGTGTGGTAAGCCTGTAGGACGGCCGTGCTCAGACGGATATCCTGGACCCAGCGCCCGTTGACGAAGAGGGTGATGTCGCGGCGGTTGGCCCGGTTCACGGCCGGCGGACTGATAAAGCCCTGCACGCGGATGGTGTCCCGCGCGGCGTAATCAACCCGCGGCTCGCGCAGCGCCAGGTCGTCCAGCTCCTCCTCATCGGGCGGTTTGGCCGGCGCGATCTGGCTTTTGTCGTACTCGCTGTCCACCTCGATCAGCTGGCGCGCGATCTCCACCCCGTAGACGGCCACCAGCACCTCGCGCACATCCCCGCTGCCGTTGGATTGGAAGCTGGTGCGGTTGTCGAAGAGCAGCTTGAAGCGCACGGCCGGGTAGGCCAGGGCGTAGCGCGTCACCAGGGACGTGATCTGGCTGCGCTCGGAGGTCTCAGACTTGAGGAACTTCAGGCGGGCCGGCACGTTGAAGAACAGGTTCTCCACCGAGATGACCGTGCCCTGCGGCGCGCCGACCGCGCCGCGGCTGAGCACGGCCCCGCCCTCCAGGCGCAGCTGCGTGCCGGCCGCCTCGGCGCGGGCGCGGGTGACGGCCTGCACCCGGCTGACCGAGGCGATGGCGGCCAGGGCCTCGCCGCGGAAACCGAGCGTGCCGATGTGGAAGAGGTCCTCAGCGCTGACCAGTTTGGAGGTGGCGTGGCGGGCGAAGGCCAGCTCCACCTCGGCGGCCGGGATGCCCAGCCCATCGTCGGCCACGCGGATCAGGCTGCGGCCGCCGCCCTCGATCGTGACGGTCACGTGCCGGGCGCCGGCGTCCAGGGCGTTCTCGATCAACTCCTTGACCACCGAGGCCGGCCGCTCCACCACCTCGCCGGCCGCGATCTGCGAGGCCAGATCTTCTGATAACAACCGAATGGGCATGGGCCGGATTATACCGTTGCGCCGCCGGCCGTCCCGGCTCGGCTTTGCTCGGCCAACCGCGGGCCGGCCCCGGCAACAGCGCCGCGCGCACCCGCCGGCCGCTCCGCCAAGACGCGCTTCATGACGCACCGCATTGTACTGTTTTGCACAATGAAATTTCAAAAACCTCGGACAAAACCCCAGAATCCCATTGACTTTCGGTGACCGATATTCATATAATGACTTACAGTCATTTACTGACCAACAGTCATGACGCGACCCTTGACGACCACCCGCCGTCAGCGCGAACGGGCCGACCGCCAGGCCGCCATCCTGGCCGCCGCCCGTGACGTCTTCTTCGAGGAAGGCATCCGCAACGCCACGGTCGATGCCATCGCCGCGCGCGCGCAGGTGGCCAAGGGCACGGTCTACATCTACTTCCGCAGCAAAGAAACGATCCTGGCCACCCTCCTGCTGGAGGGCCTGGATTCTTTAAACACCCGTCTGGCCCAGGCCTACGAAGACGCCGCCCCGGACCCGGAGGCGCAATTGTGGGCGCTGGCGGCCGCGTATTTCCAGTTCTCGCGCGACGAGCGTGATTACTTCCGGCTGATGATGGCCTTCGACCGCGGCCAGTTCCGCGAGTCCATCCGCCGCGAGCTGTACGAGACCATCCTGCACCGCAGCCTGGACGGCTTCCACTGGCTGGTGCGCGCCGTGGAACAGGGCCTGCAGGAAGGGCGCTTTGCCCCCGGCGACGCCCGCCAGATCGCGGGCGCGCTATGGGCCAGCCTGAACGGCGTGCTGGTCCTCACCTGCCATCCGCTGCGCCGCGAGATGCTGGCCCAGGAAGTCACCGCCCTGTACCAGAACGTGCAGGAGCTTATGCTGCGGGGCCTCCGCCTTGCGCCGCCGGCCCCGCCCTCATCCAAGGAGCAACCCCATGCGTGATGTTGTCATCGTCGACGCCGTCCGCACGCCGGTGGGCAACCACGGCGGCGCCTTCCGCGATGTGCTGGCCCGCGACCTGGCCGCCACCGTGATGCGCGGCGTGCTGGAGCGCACCCAGCTGGACCCGGCCCTGATCACCGAGGTGATCTTCGGCTGCATCGCCCAGCCCTCCGATGCCCCCAACCTGACCCGCGTGGCGGCGCTGCTGGCCGGCATCCCCAAGGAAGTGCCGGCCTACACCGTGGCCCGCAACTGCGACTCGGGCATGGACGCCATCGTCAACGCCTGGCGCGGCATCCAGGTGGGCGACGGCGACATCTACCTGGTCGGCGGCGTCGAGTCGATGAGCAACATCCCCTACATCGTCAAAGGCGCGCGCTGGGGCCTGAAGATCCGCCACGCCGAGTTCACCGACGCCATGTGGGAGGGGCTGACCGACCCGATCTGCGGCCAGCTGATGGGCCGCACGGCCGAGAACCTGGTGGAGGAGTTCGGCCTCACGCGCCAGCAGCAGGACGAGTACGCGGTCCAATCGCACAAGAAGGCCTTCATGGCCACGCGCACGGGCAAGTTCGCGGACGAGATCGTGCCGGTGGAAGTGGCCAAGCGGGCGGCCGGCCAGGAAGTGGCCAAGGAGAAGATCACCCAGGACGAGACCATCAACCCCGGCCTGACGGTGCAGAAGGCCGCGCTCTACCCGACCATGTTCAAGCGCGAGGGCGGCTCGGTGACGCCGGCCAATGCCTGCGGCATCTCCGATGGCGCCAGCGCCATGCTGCTGATGACGGCCGAGAAAGCCCGGGAGCTGGGCTACACCCCGCTGGCCAAGATCGTGGCCTACGGCTACGCCGGCGTCGAGCCGCACCGCATGGGCATCGCGCCGGCCGGGGCCGTGCCCAAGGCCCTGGCGCGCGCCGGCCTGCAGCTGGCGCAGATGGATCTGATCGAGATCAACGAGGCCTTCGCGGCCCAGGTGCTGGCGGTGGGCCAGGTGCTGGGCTGGGACTGGAACAAGGTCAACGTCAACGGCGGCGCCATCGCCCTGGGCCACCCGGTGGGCTCGTCCGGCTGCCGGATCGTGGTCACCCTGCTGCACGAGATGAAGCGCCGCAACAAAGACGGCAAGCAGCCGGCCCAGTACGGCCTGGCCACGCTGTGCGCGGCCGGCGGCCAGGGCAGCGCCTTGATCGTCGCGGCCGTCTAAGCCGGCTGCGCCGGGCCGCCCGCGACCCCGAGCGAGAGCGAGATGAAACGCCCCACCCGCCCCGCCCCGCGCCGCCGCTCGCGCATCGAGGCCACCGACGTGCGTATCTTCAGCGGCAGTTCGCATCCCGACCTGGCCGCCGGCGTGGCGGATTATCTGGGCGTGCCCCTGGACGGCACGCGCATCGCCCACTTCAGCAACGACGATCTGTACGTCCAGCTGGGCGCCAGTGTGCGCTCACGCACGGTCTTCATCGTCCAGTCCCTGACGCCGCCGGCCAGCGACCATGTGCTGGAGCTGCTGATGATGCTGGATGCCGCCCGCGGCGCCGGCGCGCGCGAAGTGCACGCCATCATCCCGTACTTCTCGTACGCGCGTTCGGACAAGAAGGACGCGCCGCGCATCTCCATCACCGCCCGCCTGATCGCGGACCTGCTGGAGACCTCCGGCGCCACGCACGTGATGACCATGAACCTGCACTCGCCGCAGGTCCACGGCTTCTTCCGCATCCCCACCGACCCGCTGACGGCCCGGCCGCTCTTCGTCCAGCACTTTCGCCGGCGCCGGCTGGAGGACGCCGTGGTGGTGGCGCCGGATTCGGGCATCGCCAAGTCGGCGGCGCGCTTCGCGGCCCAGCTCGGCCTGCCCTCGGTCTCGGCCGAGAAGATCCGGCTCTCGGACACGCGCGTGGAGATCGACGACCTGGTGGGCCGGCAGGTGCGCGGCTTCCGGCGCGCCCTGGTCTACGACGACGAAGTGGCCACCGGCTCCACCATGCTGGAGGTCTGCCGGCTGCTGGTCCGGAATGGCGTGGAGCACATTTCCCTGGTCTGCACCCACGGCCTGTTCACGGGTGACGCCGTGGCCAAGCTCACCAGCATCCCGCAGATCGACGAGATCGTCACCACCGACACGGTGCCGATCGCGCCTGAAAAGCGCGTGCCGGCGATGAAGGTGCTGGCGGTGGCGCCCATCTTCGGCGAGGCCATCCGGCGCAACTACTGCAAAGAGTCGATCGGCGACCTGTTCGCCTTCGGCGACGTTTCCTGACCGGCGCGGGCCCGGCCCGCGCCTGAGCCATTGCAAAGGAGCCGCCATGTACATCTTTAAAGCCGGCGTCGTCGGCGCGGGCGCCATGGGCGCCGAGATTGCCCAGGTCATCTCATTCTCCGGCCTGCCGGTGGTCCTCAAGGATGTGGACCAGGGCATGCTGGACCGCGGCATGGAGCACATCCGCGAGATCTATCAGCGCCGGGTGGACAAGGGCAAGATGTCGGCCGGCGAGATGGACGGCAAGGTCTCGCTCGTCACCCCCACCCTGGCTTACGACGACTTCAGCGACGTGGACATCGTCATCGAGGCCGTGCCCGAGAAAATGGCCGTCAAGCGGGCCGTGCTGGCCGAGCTGGCCAAGGTCATCCCCGAATCGGCCATCGTGGCCTCCAACACCTCGGCCCTGTCCATCTCCGAGATGGGCGCCGCCCTCGGCCGGCCGGCCAAGATGGTGGGCATGCACTTCTTCAACCCGGCCAGCGTCATGAAGCTGGTGGAGGTCATCCCCGGCCTGGACACCTCCCAGGACACCGTCGACGACGTGGTGGCCTTCGCCGAGAGCCTGCGCAAGCTGCCGGTGGTGGTGAAGGAGTGCCCGGGCTTCCTGGTGAACCGGCTGCTGATGCCGTACATGAACGAGGCCGTGCTGGCCCTGGAGGAGAGCGCCGCCCCGGCGGCCGAGATCGACCAGCGCATGCAGGCCTGGGGCTGGCCGATGGGGCCGTTCCTGCTGATGGACATGCTCGGCCTGGACGT
>JAEURL010000067.1 GCA_016789165.1 Anaerolineales bacterium
AACCCGTTAACGGCTTCCAGGTAATCCCGCGCCAGCTTCCGGAAATCCAGGCCGTTGACGGCCTCCAGGGTGGCCACGGCCTCGGCCGGCAGGCTTTCAATCCCGCCCAACGCGCCGCCGATCGCGCCCGCCATTGCGCCGATGGTGTCGCCGTCGCCGCCCAGGTTGGCGGCCAGCAGGGCCGCGGTCCAACTGTCGCCGCCGGCCAGGCTCACCAGCGCCAATGCCGCCGGCACGCTCTCGTGCGCGGCCATGCCCGCACCCACGAGGTCATAGACCTCGCCCAGGACGCGCCAAACCTCCGATCCCCAGACGGCCGGGTCCGGGCCGGCCGTCACCCCCGCCGTCAGGGACACCGCCCAAGCGATCCGCCGGCCCAGGTCCGGCGCCGGCGCCATCAGCGGCGGGCCCGCGTACCAGGCCGCGCCCTGCCGGGCGGCCTCCCCCGCCGCCGCGATCACGGCCGGCAGAGCCTGACCGCTTGCGGCCGCGCGCACGGCGCCGGCCACGGCCGCCGCGCCGGCCAGGCCGTTGGGCGAGTTGTGCGTCGGGAGGGCCGACCAGACCGCGCCGCGAACGACGGCCGCCGGCTCATCGGCCAGGAAGCCGAGCGGCGCCACGCGCATGGCCGCGCCGTTGGTGGCGCCGCCCAGCCCGCTCTCCGTAGGCGGCACACCGCGCCGGAGGGCCTGGTAGGCGGCCTTGGTGCTCGGGCCGACGTAGGGCGAGTCCGCGGCGTTGATCGAGTCCAGCCAATCCAATAGGCCGGCGGCCGCAATCTCCACCGAAAAGGCCCGCCGACTGATGACGGCCCGCACCAGGGCCAGCGCGGCTTGCGTGTCATCGGTGATCTGCCCGGCGCGCAGGCCGGCGTGGCCGAACGGATCGTCTGGATCAGGCGCCCGGAAACCGCGGATCAGGCCGTAGCGGGCGCGGGTGAGGGCCAGCGTGGGCTGCGTGGGGGTGCCGAGCGCATCGCCCAGCGCCAGGCCGGCCAGGCAGCCGGCGGCGCGGGATAGGCGAGTCAGCATGATGGCGAATGACAACCGTCCCAAAACGCAAACCGGAAGTCAGGGAGCGCCGGGCCGGCTTTCCGCCGGCGGCGTTTGTCCCGCCTCATTGGGCATGCCACAGCCGCAGCAGCTCCGCTTCGCGCTCAGCCGGGAGGCCGGCCCGCCAGGCGTGTTCGGCCGGCCGGGCGGCGGCCCAGGTCAGGGTATCGCGCACAGTCTCGGCCAGCGGCCGGAAGGTCAGGCCGGCGGCCAGCGCCTTGCCGCAGTCGAAGGCCGAGAAGCCGGCCGCGTCCGGGTCTGAATCCGGGATCCACAGCGGCAGCTCGCTCCACGGAACCACCTTTTGCTCCAGCAGGAATGGCTCGGCCGCCCAGGTCAGACGGGTGTCGGCGCCGCTGATGGCCTGGCTGGCCGCCAGCAGCTCGCCCAGGGTCAGCACGCCCTCCGGCCCGGTGGCGTTGAAGACCCCGGTGACACGGGCCTCCACCGCGCGCACGATCCAGCCGGCTAGGTCGCGCACATCCACGAACTGCACGCGGTAATCGGGCCGGCCCGGCGCCAGCACTTCGCCGCCGCGCGCCACGCGCGCCGGCCAATAGGTGAAGCGGTCGGTCGGGTCGTGCGGGCCCACAATCAGGCCGGCCCGGACTGTGAGCACACGCCCCGGCAGGGCGGCCTCGGCCGCCTGCTCGCACAGCGCCTTGAGCGGGCCGTAGGTCTCGGCCGTGATCTGCTCCACGCTCTCATCGGCCAGCCGGCCGACCGGGTAGCTCTCGGTGATGCCCAGCTGCCGGTTATCGGCATAGACCGAGAGACTGGAGATGAAGGTGTAGTGCTCGGCCGCGCCGGCCAGCAGTTCGGCCGCGGCGCGCACCAGGCGCGGCACGTAGCCGGAGGGGTCGATCACGGCGTCCCAGCGCCGGCCGCGCAGCACGTCCAGGCCGCCGTCGCGGTCGCCGCGCAGCTTCTCAACTTCCGGGAACAGGTCCGGGTTGCGCCGGCCGCGGTTGAAGAGCGTGACCGTGTGGCCGCGCGCCAGGGCGGCTTCCGCCACCTGCCGGCCAAGGAAGATCGTGCCGCCCAGGATCAAGAGCTTCATTCGTCGTCCTCCGGTGTCTTCCAGGCGCTCAGTTCGTCGATGGCGCACAGCTCAGCGGCCGCCAGCACCAGGCCGGCCGCGCCCAGGCTCTCGGCCAGCTGGGCGGGCGTGTTGGCGCCCACAATGGGCGCGGTCACGTTCGGCTGGGCCAGGAGCCAGGCCAACGCGACCTGGGCCGCGGTCTTGCCGTGGGCCTGGCCGATTTCGTCCAGCTTGTCCAGCAAGGCGAAGTTCTTGTCCGTCAGGTAGCGCTGCACCCGGCCGCGGCGCTGGCTTTCCGGCAACGGCTGGCCGCGCCGGTACTTGCCGGTCAGGAAGCCCGCGCCCAGCGGGCTATAGGGGATGACGCCCAGGCCGTACTTCCGCACCACGTGGTAGGCGTCGCGCTCGAACTCGGCCCGGTGCACCAGGGACCAGTGCGGCTGGACGGTGGCGAACTCGCCCAGGCCGGCCTGGCGCGCCAGCAGCAGAGCTTCCATCAGCTCCCAGCCGGCGTAGTTGGAGCAGCCCACGTAGCGCACCTTGCCGGCCCGCACCAGATCGTCCAGCGCCCGCAGGGTCTCCTCAATGGGGGTGTCGAGGTCGGGCCAGTGCAGCTGATACAGGTCGATGTAATCGGTGCCCAGCCGGCGCAGGGAGTCCTCGCAGGCGCGCAGGAGGTGGGCGCGGCTCAAACCCTCGCCGTTGGGGCCCGGCCACATCTCGCCGCGCGCCTTGGTGGCCACCACCATGTCGGCGCGGCCGCCGCGGCGCTTGAGCCATTGGCCGATGACGGCTTCGGCCTCGCCGCCGCGCAGGCCCTCCGCCCAATTCGAGTAGATGTCGGCCGTGTCCAGGAAGTTGCCGCCGGCGTCCCGGAAGGCGTCCAGCACCGCGTACGAGGTGGCCTCGTCCGTGGTCCAGCGGAACTGCATGGTGCCCAGGCAGAGCACCGAGACCTTCAGGCCGGCCGAGCCGAGGCGGCGGTATTCCATAGGTTGTTCCTCAGGCTATAGATTACGAAGGCACAGACACGGGCTGCCCAGAGCCCGCTGGTATCGGTGATCGCGCTCGCCGGATTACTTCTCTCCGACGGCGAAGACCTCGCGCTCGAAGAAATAGCGGAAGGGCGGCGCGCCGAAGAGCACCTTGCGCGCCAGGGCGAAGGCCGAATTCTCGCGCCGGTTCTGGGGCGGCGACTCCAGCCAGGCCTTGACCCGCCCGAAGCCGGCCTCGCGCAGGACGCGCGCCAGGCTGAATTGGCTCTGCTCGTTGACGTGCACGTCGGCGTTGGCGGCCACGTTCAGCAGGCGCGGGTTCTTGGGGTATTGGGCGCCCTGCCCCATCAGCACGCGCACGGCACGCACCACCGGGTAGGCGTAACGGTCGTACCAAACGTTGGGGGCAGTGTGGACGATGACGGCCCCGCCCGGCTTGAGCACCCGGCGAACTTCCGTCAGGCAGAGGGCCAGCTCCCAGGGGAAGAGGTGCTCCACCACGTCGAAGATCAACACCCGGTCAAAGGCGTTGTCCGGGAAGGGCAGGACCTTGGCGTCCGAGCGGCCCAGGCCCATCCGGCCGCGGGCCTCGGCCTCCTGGGCCAGCAGTTGGCCGGCCAGCTTGAGCGCCACCGGGGCGTAATCCACGCCGTAGGCGTCGGCGCCCAGCCGCGCGCAATGGCGCACGATCTCGCCGCGCCCGCAGCCCAGGTCCAGCACGCGCATGCCGGGCTGGACGGCCGCCACGGCGAAGGCCGCGCTCAGCCGGCGCGAGAGCCGTTCGCCCTGCGACTCGGTGAACTCCTCATAGCCCTCGCAGGCATGGAGGAAATATTCTTCGGTGTAGAGGTCGGGGGGAAGAGAGGGCTTATCTGGCATGAGACGAAGGACCACGGCGGAGGACGAAAGCGGCGGACTGACGATCACACTCGTCCTTCGTCCTGCGTCATCCGTCACCGGTCGCGATTATACCCGAAGCCTCCGCCGCAAAAGCTCCAGCGCCACGCGCACCTCGGCCACCCGCAGCCAGGCCGCCAGGCCGAAGTAGACCAGCACGCCCAGCAGGCCGGCCCCGGCCACGCGCGCGGCGTCCTGCCAGAGGCCGGGCGCGCTCACGGCGCTCACCGCCCGGTCCGCGCCGGCCACCGCCAGGCCCATCACCCCGGCCGCCAGCAGGATCTTGCCCAGCGCCGGCCACAGCCCCGTGCCCTGGAAGCCGCCCAGGCGCCGTGAGAGCAGCGTGCCCGTCACCAGCGCGTGCGTGATCTGCTTGACCGAATCGGCCAGCATCAGGCTGAACAGGCCGAGCGTCGGCCGCGCCGCCAGCGCCGTGACAATGTAAACCCCCACGCTCAGCACGCCCACGCTGGAGGGCGTCAGGGTGTCGTGCCGGGCGTAAAAGGCGAAAATCAACAGCTGGTCCACGGCCGCGAAGCTCAGGCCGAGCAGGAAAACGCGCAGCACGGCCGCCGTCATGAGCGTGTCTTCGGGCGTGAAGCGGCCGCCCGCGAACACCAGCCCCACGATCGGCTCGGCCAGCACAAACAGGCCCACCGTGGCCGGCACCATCAGCAGCAGCACCAGGTTGAGGCCCTGCACCAGCGTGGTCTTGAAGTCGCCGGCCAGCGTGCCGGCCGCCTGGCCGGCCAGGGTGGGCAGGATGGCCGATGAGACCGCCACCGCCACCAGGCCGAGCGGAAACTGGTACAGGGTGGTGGCGTAACGCATCCAGCTCAACCCGCCGGCGAAGCCGAAGGCCAGCCCCAGCCCCAGGTAGATGGACACCTGGGTGATGACCAGGCTGATGATGATGGGCACGTACAGCCGGAAGATGCGCCGCAGGCCGGGGTGCTCCAGCGCCAGCTGGGGCCGCAGCGCCCGCAAGCCGTCCGGCAGGGCCGGCAGCTGCAGCAGCACCTGCAGGGCCGCGCCGATCAGCAGGCCCAGCGCCATGGCCGCCACCCCCAGCCGGCCGGCCAGCAGCAGCGAGACGGCCACCATACTGGCGTTGAAGACCGCGCCCGTGAAGGCCGGCAGGGTGAAGCGCCGCAGTGCGTAGAGCAGGCCGGTGAGGATGCCCGAGAGGCTGAGGAAGACCACGGCCGGCAGCGTGATCCGCAGCAGGCCGGCCGCCGTGGCCAGCACGTCCGGCGCGGCCTGCCCGCCGATCAGGCCAAAGACCGCGATCACCTGCGGCGCCAGCAGCACCAGGAGCGCCGTCAGGGCGGAGATGACGGCCGCCGCCAAGGTCAGCACCGTGCTGGCCAGCCGCCATAGCTCGGCCCGCCGCGCCTCCGGCGTGTACTCGCTGAAGGCCGGCACCAGGGCCGAGTTCACCAGCCCGCCGGTCACCAGGTCGTAGATCTGGATCGGGATAGCCAGGGCCAGGGCCAGGGCGTCCGCCTCCGAGCCAAACAGGCGCGACATGACGGCGTCGCGCAGGAAGCCCAGGACGCGGCTGGCGATATTGCCCAGCGACAGGATCGAGGCGTTGCGGGCCAGGCCCGGCGCAGCCTCGGCCGGCGGGGCGGGTTCAGGCAGGGCGGCATCAGTCATAAATGGCAAGCGTGAAGCCGGAGCCCCACGCCCGGCCGATTCTACCTTACCGGCGGCCGGCCGCCCCAACCTGGCCACGCCGTTCGCTCAACCCGCGGTTTCGGCAGACAAGCGCGGCTGAGGCCGGCTTTCGCGCCCGCTGGCGTGCTTATGGGGAGCCGGGCGCCCAATCGCCCGGCGGAGCTCTCCATACCTGGCAAAGGCCGGGCCCGGCCCCCGCTATCAAAAACAAACTAAATTCCCATCACGTTAGAACCCCCTTCGTCTTAGAATGCTCCCAGTTTCCCCACCTTGGAGGCCTTTGTGGAGCAATTCTCGTTCGGCGACCGACTACGCTATCGCTTTGACAATTTCATGGCCCGCGGCACCTGGGCCCTGCTGGGCGGCCTGTTTCTGCTGTCCGCCATCCTGATCTTCCTAGTGGCCGGCTTTGTGATCATCACCGGCACCGCGCCCGCCCACGACGATGGCTCCCCGGCCGGCCTGCTGGAGATCGCCTGGATGGGCCTGCTGCGCACCTTGGACACCGGCACCATGGGCGGCGACACCGGCAGCCCGCTCTTCCTGGGCGCCATGCTGGCCGTCACCCTGGGCGGCGTCTTCACGGTCAGCACCCTGATCGGCATCCTCAACAACGGCCTGGAGGACAAGCTGGCCGAGCTGCGCAAGGGCCGCTCGCGCGTGGTGGAGGCCGGCCACACCGTCATCCTGGGCTGGTCCGACCAGGTCTTCGCCATCGTCTCCGAGCTGGTCATCGCCAACGCCAACCAGAAGGACCCCTGCATCGTCATCATGGGTGACGCCGACAAGGTGGAGATGGAAGACCAGCTGCGCGACAAGGTGGGGCCGACCGGCAAGACCCGCCTGGTGTGCCGCAGCGGCAGCCCCATCGACCTGACCGACCTGGGCATCGTCAGCCTGAACACGGCCCGCGCCATCATCGTGGTGGCGCCCGCCGGCGACGAGCCCGACTCCAGCGTGATCAAGACCATCCTGGCCATCACCAACAACCCGCAGCGGCACAGCGGGAAATACCACATCGTGGCCGAGATCGGCGACCCCAAGAACCTGGAGGTGGCGCGCATGGTCGGCCGGGACGAGGTGGAACTGGTGCTGGTGGGCGACCTGATCTCGCGCATCGTGGCCCAGACCTGCCGGCAGTCCGGCCTCTCCGTGGTCTACAACGAGCTGCTGGATTTCGGCGGCGACGAGATCTACTTCAAGGCTGAGCCGGCCCTGGCGGGCAAGACCTTCGGCGAGGCCCTGCTGGCCTACGCCGATTCGGCCGTCATCGGCGTGCGCGCGGCCGGCGGCGAGCCGCGCCTCAACCCGCCCATGGACACGCGCCTGGCCGCCGCGGACGAGCTGATTGTGATCTCCGAGGATGACGACACGATCCGGCTCTCCGGCCTGGCCGCGCCGCCCGTGGACGAGGCCGCCATCCGCCTGAGCCCGGCCCCGGCCCCGGCCCCCGAGCGCACCCTGCTCCTGGGCTGGAACTGGCGCGCGCCGGCCATCATCAACGAGCTCGACCATTACGTGGCGGCCGGCTCGGCCATCACGGTGGTGACCGAGGCCGAGACGGCCGAGGCCGAGATCGCCCGGCTGTGCCCGCAGACCAACCAGGCGGTCACGTTCCAGGCCGGCGACACCACCGACCGGCG
>JAEURL010000188.1 GCA_016789165.1 Anaerolineales bacterium
GACCCTGGGCGAGGGCAACACCCCGCTGCTGCCGGTCACCAACCTGGGGCTGATGCTGGGCCGGCCGCACATCTACATCAAGGACGAGCGCCAGAACCCGACCGGCTCCTTCAAGGACCGCCAGGCGGCGCTGGCCGTCTCGGTGATGAAGGAGGCCGGCATCACCGAGGCCGTGGTGGCCTCCACCGGCAACGTCGCCATCTCCTACGCCGCCTACGGCGCCCGGGCCGGCCTGAAGGTCTACGCCTTCCTGACCTCGCTGGTGCCGCCCGAAAAGATGCGCGAGTGCGCGCTCTACGGCGCGCAGGTCATCAAGGTCGCCACCACCTATGACCAATCCAAAGCGCTGGCCCAGGCCTTCGCGCGCCGGCGCGCCATGTACTACGATCGCGGCCTGCGCAGCATCGCCTCGGTGGAGAGCATGAAGACCCTGGCCTACGAGATCGCCGAGCAGCTCGGCCGCCAGGCGCCCGGCGAGGGCGCCGGCCCGGCGCCGGCGCCGCTCTGGCGCGCCCCGGACTGGTACATCCAGTCCGTGAGCGGCGGGCTGGGGCCGGTGGGGACGATGCGCGGCTTTCGGGAGCTGCACCGCATGGGCCTGATCGACCGGCTGCCGGCCCTGGCCGGCATCCAGGTGGAGGGCTGCGCGCCGATGGTGACCGCCTTCCGGGCCAACCAGCCCACGCCGGACGTGGTGGCGGCGCCGCGCACCCGGATCGGCACGCTGGCCACCGGCGACCCCGGCCGGGCGTATGGGCTGCTCAAACGCTACATCGACGAGCACGGCGGCGTGCTGGAGGCGGTCACCGACGAAGAAGGCTTCCGGGCCATGCACGTGCTGGCCAAGATGGAAGGGCTGTCCAGGGAGCCGGCCGCGGCCGTGGCCTTCGCCGGACTGTTCAAGCTGGTCCAGCGCGGCCTGATCAAGCCCGAGCACGTGGTGGTGGTCAACTGCACCGGGCACACCTTCCCGGTGCAGAGCGAGGTGCTGGGCGACGGCTGGGCGCGGCAATGGGACGAGGAGCGGCCGGCCGACGAGCGCGCGGCTGAGGCGGCGCCGGCCCAGCCGGAGGGCGTGCTGGCCGCCCTCGGCCGGCTGGACGAACGCGTGCGTTCGATCGCCATCGTGGACGACACGCCCGACGCCGTGCGCTTGATCCGGCGCATCCTGCAGGCACGCGGCGATTACCAGATTTTTGAGGCCCAGGACGGCCGGGCCGGCCTGGAGTTGATCCGCAGCCGCCGGCCGGACCTGGTGATCCTGGACCTGATGATGCCCGAGGTGGACGGCTTTGCGGTGCTGGACGCGCTGCGCGCCGACCCGGCCACCCAGGACATCCCGGTCATCGTCATCACGGCCAAGGCGCTCTCGCCGCAGGAGCGGGACCGGCTGGACGGCCGGGTCGAAACGCTGCTGCACAAGGGCGCGTTCATGGACGACGAACTAACCGACGACGTGCTGAAAGCGTTGACCTAAACGAGGGGCCACGGACGCCCGACCACCGTCGGCCAGGCCGCGCCGGCTTGGGTCGGTCGTCTTCCATCGCTGCACCATCCGCCATGCAACTCGGACCCAAGCTCTCCCCGTGGAAATCAACCCAGGCGCAGGGCATCGCCGCCGCGCTGCTCTCGGCCTTCGTCTCCGGCCTGGTGCCGATCTTCGGCAAGCAGGCCTACGAGGCCGGCCTGGCGCCGTTCACGGTGGTGATGCTGCGCACGGTGGGGGCGGCCGCCGGCCTGTGGCTGGCGCACCTGCTCTTCTGGCGCAAGTTCGTCTACATCTACCCGTTCGCGCTGGCGGCCTGCCTGATGGCCGGCCTGGTCAACGGCCTGGGCTCGCTGCTCTTCTACACCAGCCTGCAGAAGCTGGATGCCTCGCTCAGCCAGTTGCTCTTCACCCTGTATCTGCTCTTCCTGACGCTGTTCTCGTGGCTGGACGGTTATCGCATCTCGCGGCTGACCCTGCTGCGGGTGGGGCTGGCGCTGGCGGCCGTCTTCCTGCTGAAATGGGCGGGCAGCGGGGCCGCCGACTGGCCGGCCGCGCTGATGATGATCGGCGCCGGGGCCATGTACGCCCTGCACGTCTCCATCAATCAGCGCACGCTCTACGACGTGCCGGCGCCGACCGTGACCCTGTACACGCTGACGGGCATGGCCGCGACCGTGCTGACGGCCTACCTGCTGGGCGGCCGGCCGCCCCTGCCGGCCAGCGGCGCCGCCTGGACGCCCGTGCTCCTGCTGACCGCCGTGACCCTGATCGCGCGGCTGACGCTCTTCCTGGGCGTCAAGCACCTGGGCGGCATGCAAGCCGTGCTGATCAACCTGGGCGAAGCCCTGGTGACCGTGGTGGCCGCCATCCTGGTGCTGGGTGAGACCTTCACCAGCGTGCAGTGGCTGGGCGCGGCCGTGCTGGCCGGCTCGCTGCTGCTGGTGACGCGCGAGCAGGCGCTGGGCGCCATCCCACGGCCCAAGCCCTGGCTGCCCATCTTCACCCAGTGGTTCGCGACCCTGGCCGCGCTGCTAAATCCGCCGCCGGCCCCGCCGCACCCGCCGCCGGCCCCGCTGGCCCCCGTCCCCTCGGCCAGCGATCGGGGCACCGGTGAACGCGGGGCCCCGGCGCCCCCCGCCCCGCGCGAGGAGTGAGCGCGGCCGCGACCTGGGGCGAGGGCGGGTGTTATAATCCCCGAGCTTTGTCCCATTTGCCGCCCGGCGTTATGTGCAAACCTGCTGCACTGGTGAGTGTCCGTCCTGGCCGGGCGCCTGTTTGGTTTGCGAACTGTCATCAAGAGGCCTATGCGCTTCACTAAAATCGTCTGCACGATTGGGCCGGCCTGCAACACCGAGGAGAAGATCGCGGCGTTGCTGGAGGCCGGCATGAACGTGGCGCGCCTGAACTTCTCGCACGGCACGCACGAGGATCACGCCGCCAACATCGGCCGGCTGCGTCGGGTGGCCAACCGCCTGAACCGGCCGCTGGCCCTGCTCCCGGATCTGCCGGGCCCCAAGATCCGCACCGGCTGGCTGGAAGACCACAAGCCCGTGGAGCTGAAGGACGGCGCCGAGCTGGTGATCACCAACCAGGAGCAGCTCGGCACCGTCCGGCGCGTCTCCACCACCTACGAAGGCCTGCCCGGCGACGTGAAGGCCGGCGACCGGATCCTGCTGGACGACGGTTTGCTGGAGCTGCGCGTGGAGCGCGTGGACGAGACCGACGTCCACACCCGCATCGTCCACGGCGGCCTCCTCAAGGAGCACAAGGGCATCAACCTGCCGGGCGTGCTGGTCAACACCCCCTCGCTCACGGAGAAGGATCGGCAGGACCTGGCCTTCGGGATCCAGCAGCAGGTGGACTACGTGGCGCTCAGCTTCGTGCGCCGCGCCGAGGA
>JAEURL010000256.1 GCA_016789165.1 Anaerolineales bacterium
CCACGCTGGAGAACAAGGGCTCGGACACCATGGTCAACCTGGCGCTGGCCTGGGCCGAGGCCTACCAGGCCGCGCATGCGGACGTGCGCTTGTCGGTCACGGGCGGCGGCTCCGGCACCGGCCTGGCCGCGCTGGTCAACGGCACGGTCGATATCGCCAACGCCTCGCGCGCCATCAAGGACGAGGAGCGGACCGAGGCGCAGGCCAATGGCATCGAGCCGGCCGAGTTTGTGGTCGCGCGCGACGCCATCGCCATCATCGTCCACCCGGACAACCCGGTGGACCACCTGACCCTGGCGCAGCTTTCGGCTATGTACAGCGGCGCAATCACCAATTGGCGCGCCGTGGGCGGCGCCGACCGGCCGATTGTCCTGCTCTCGCGCGAAACCAACTCCGGCACGCACGTCTTCTTCCTGGAGCACGTGGTCCGGCTGGGCCAATCCGGCAATGCGACCCTGTTTTCGCCGGACACGCTGCTGATGCCGTCGTCGGAGGGGATCTCGGTGGAAGTGCGCCAAAACCCCAACGCCATCGGCTACGACGGCCTGGGCTACGTAACCGACGACATGAAGACGCTGGCCGTCGCCGCGGATGAGGCCGGCCCCTTCGTCCTGCCCACCATCGCCTCGGTCAACGACGGCTCCTATCCCATCGCCCGCGACCTGTACATGTACACGCGCGGCCAGCCGACCGGCGCCGTCCAGGCTTACCTGGATTGGGTGCTGGGCGCGGAGGCGCAGGCGATTGTGGCTCAACTTGGTTTTGTCCCGGTCCGCTGAATGATGACTCCCCCCGCCCTGCTGCCCGACAAACCGCCGGCCGCGCGCGCCGGCTGGCCGGAGCTGATCATCGAAGCCCTGATCCGCGCCGCCGGCTATTCCGCCATCCTGTTCGTCATCTTGATCGTGCTCTTCCTGCTGCGGGAAGGCCTGCCGGCCCTGGGCGAGGTGGCGCCGGCCGATTTGCTGGGCGCGCGCTGGTATCCAATCGAAGATTACTTCGGCCTGCTGCCCCTGATCGGCGGCTCGCTGATCGTCACCCTGGGGGCGGTCCTCATCGCCGTGCCGTTCGGCCTGGGCACCGCCATCTTCATCGCCGAGGTCGCCCCGCGCTGGCTGCGCGAGTTCCTCAAGCCGCTGATCGAGGTGCTGGCCGGCCTGCCCTCGGTGGTGCTGGGCTTCATGGGCATGCTGGTCCTGACGCCGCTGGTGCGCGAGACGCTCGGCACCCCCACCGGCCTGACGGCCTTCACGGGCTCGGTCCTGCTGGCCGGCATGGCCCTGCCCACGCTCGTCTCGGTGGCCGAGGACGCCCTGGACTCGGTGCCGCGCAGCTACCGCAACGCCGCCTTGGCGCTGGGCGCCACACCCTGGCAGACCATCTGGCGCGTCACCGTGCCGGCGGCGCGCACCGGCGTCCTGACGGCCGTCATGCTGGGCATCGGGCGCGCTATCGGCGAGACCATGACCGTGATGATGGTCACTGGCAATGCCGCCCGCCTGCCCACCGGCCTGGGGGCGCTCTTCCTGCCGGTCCGCACCCTGACGGCCACCATCGCGGCCGAGATGGGCGAGGTAGCCAACGGCAGCGTCCATTACCACGTCCTGTTCACCATCGGCATCGTGCTCTTCCTGATCTCGTTTGCCGTCAACCTGACCGCCAGCGCCGTCGTCTTCCAGCAGAAGAAGCGCTCCGAGCGCCTGCTGTCGTGAGGCCCCGTTCATGTCGCGCCACCTGACCCAGCGCCTGGCCTTCGGCCTGCTCATCCTGGCCACGCTGGCCACCACCGTGCCGATCGTGCTGATCGTCGGCTACATCGCGGCCGCCGGCCTGCCGGCCATCTCACTTGAGTTTCTGACCGCCATGCCGCGCGACGGCATGCGCGCCGGCGGCATCTGGCCGGCCATCGTCGGCACGCTGCTGCTCACCGCGGGCACCGCGGTGGTGGCCGTGCCGCTGGGGATCGCGGCCGCCATTTACCTGGCCGAGTACGCCAAGGACACCCCGCTGACGCGCGCCATCCGCATCGCCATCATCAACCTGGCCGGCATCCCGTCGGTGGTCTACGGCTTGTTCGGGCTGGGGCTGTTCGTGCTCTTCCTGGGCTTCGGCACCTCGATCCTGGCCGGCAGCCTGACCCTGGCCATCATGACCCTGCCGGTCATCATCTCCACCACCGAGGAGGCCCTGCGCGCCGTGCCGCAAGCCTTCCGGGTGGTCAGCATCAGCCTGGGCGGCACCAAGTGGCAGACCATCCGGCGCATCGTGCTGCCGCAGGCCCTGCCGGGCATCCTCACCGGCGTCATCCTGGGCCTGGAGCGCGCCGCCGGCGAGACCGCGCCGATCCTGTTCACGGCCGCGGCGTTCTTCCTGCCGCGCCTGCCCAACTCGCCCTTGGACGCCACGATGGCCCTGCCCTACCACCTGTTCGTGATCGCCACCCAGGTGCCCGGCATGCCGGTCCAGATCCAGTACGGCACCGCCCTGGTGCTGCTGGTCTTCGTGCTGAGCATGAACTTTTTTGCCACCATCATCCGCTCGCGGGCCCGGGCGCGGAGGCAGTGGTGAAAATCGTCATCGAGCACCTCTCGGTGCAATACGACGACGGGACCGAGTCCCTGCGCGACATCTCATTGACGATCCCGGCCAACCAGATCACGGCCCTGTTCGGGCCGGCCGGCGGCGGCAAGAGCACGCTGCTGCGCGCCCTCAACCGCCTGAATGATCTGGTGGACGGCGTGCGGGTGACCGGCCGCATCCTGCTGGACGGCGAGGACATCGCCGGGCCCGGCGTGAACGTCACCGCGCTGCGCCGGCGGGTGGGCATGGTCTTCGCCCAGCCCGTCCCGCTGCCGATGAGCATCCGCCAGAACATCACCTATGGGCTGGAGCTGGCCGGCGTGCGCGAGCGGGCCAAGCTGACGGCGGCGGTGGAGAAATCCCTGCGGGCGGCGGCGTTGTGGGATGAGGTGCAGGACCGGCTGGAGGCGCCGGCCACGGCGCTTTCGGGCGGCCAGCAGCAGCGCCTGTGCCTGGCCCGCGTGCTGGCGCTCGAGCCGGAAGTGGTGCTGCTGGACGAGCCCACCTCCGGCCTGGACCCGATCTCGACCGCCAAGGTCGAGACCTCGCTGCAGGCCATCAAGCGCGATTACACGGTCGTGATCGTGCCGCACTCGGTGCAGCAGGCGGCGCGCATCGCGGACCTGGCCGCCTTCTTCCTGCAAGGGGAGCTGGTGGAGGCCGGCCCCGGCCAGCAACTGTTCCTGACCCCCAAAGACCAGCGCACCAACGATTACATCACCGGGCGCTTCGGCTGAGGCCGGCGGCCCGCTTACCGCCGCCGCCCCAGCAGCAGCAGCACGCCGGCCGCGATGGCCAGCAAGCTCAAGACGGTCCCGCTTTGCGGGAA
>JAEURL010000259.1 GCA_016789165.1 Anaerolineales bacterium
GAAGCGGATCAGCTCGCGCGTGAAGCGCAGAAAATCCGCCTGCTGGGCGACGGCCTCCCAATTGAACCAGCTCAGCTCGTTATCCTGGCAGTAGGCGTTGTTGTTGCCGCCCTGGGTGCGGCGCACCTCGTCGCCCATCAACAGCATGGGTGTGCCCTGGGAGAAGAACAGCACCGTCAGCAGGTTCTTCATCTGGCGCAGGCGCATGGCCTCCACCGCCGGGTCGGCGCTGGGGCCCTCCACGCCGCAGTTCCAGCTGAAGTTGGCGTCGTTGCCGTCGCGGTTGTTCTCGCCGTTGGCCTCGTTGTGCTTGCCGTTGTAGGAGACCAGGTCGTTGAGCGTGAAGCCGTCATGGCAGGTGATGAAGTTGACGCTGCGGTTGGGCTCGCGGTCCGGCTGGCGGTAGAGATCGCGGCTGCCGGTCAGCCGGGCGGCCAGCCGGCCGACCTGGCCGGCGTCGCTCTTGACGAAGCGCCGCACGTCGTCGCGGAACTGGCCGTTCCACTCCGCCCAGCGGTGGCCGATGAAGGAGCCCACCTGGTACAGGCCGGCGGCATCCCAGGCCTCGGCGATGATCTTGGTGCCGGCCAGCACCGGGTCCGACTCGATGTCCCACAGGATGGGCGGGTCCTCCAGCGGCCGGCCGCGTTCGTCGCGGGCCAGCACCGAGGCCAGGTCGAAGCGGAAGCCGTCCACGTGCATCACCTGCACCCAGTGGCGCAGGCAGTCCAGGATCAGGCGGCGCACGATGGAGTGGTTGCCGTTCAGGGTGTTGCCGGTGCCGCTGTAGTTGGTGTAGTTGGCCGGCCGCTGCGGGTCCAGGATGTAGTAGGCGCGGTTCTCCAGCCCGCGGAACGAGAGCGTCGGGCCGTGCTGATCGCCCTCGGCGGTGTGGTTGAAGACCACGTCCAGGATCACCTCCAGGCCGGCGCGGTGCAAGGCCTTGACCATGTCGCAGAACTCCACCACCGGGCCGACCGGGTCCTGGCGCGCGCTGTAGCCGCGGTGCGGGGCGAAGAGGGCCACCGGGCTGTAGCCCCAGTAGTTGGCCTGGCCGGCCGGCGCATCCTGCGGGTCAAACTGCTGGACGGGCAGCAGCTCCACGGCCGTGACCCCCAGCGTCTTGAGGTAAGGGATCTTCTCGATCAGGCCGGCGTAGGTGCCGCGCCGCTCCGGGGCGACGCCGGCGCTCGGATGGCGGGTGAAGCCGCCGACGTGCAGCTCGTAGATCACGGAACCCGCGTAGGGCACCTGGAGCGGCTTATCGCCCTCCCAGTTGTAGGCGCGCGGGTCGGTCACCACGCTCTTCATGGCCACGGCGCTGTTGTCGCCCGGCCGGGCCGCGGCCGCGCGCGAGTACCGGCCGCTGTAGGCTACGGCCCGCCCGTAGGGATCGAGCAGGACCTTCTCGCCGTCGTAGAGCAGGCCGTACTCGGGGACCTGCGGCCCGTGCACCCGGTAGGCGTACAGCTGGCCGGCCGTCACCCCCGGCACGAAGACGTGCCAGTAATAGAAGGTGCGGTTGAGCTGGGGATCGAGGGGGATGACGCGCGCCGGGCGGTCATCGTCCACGCCGTCAAACAGCAGCAGTTCGACGGCGGTGGCGTTCTTGGAGAAGATCGAGAAGTTCACGCCCCCGCTGAGCAGATTGCCGCCGAGCGGATAAGCCCGGCCGGGATGCACTTTGTTGGGCATGCTGCGCCTCCGCGCCTAGCCGCTGTAGCCGTCGCCCGGGATCTGCCGGCCCACCGTGACGTCCACGGTCTGGCCGGCCGCCAGCACCTGCGGCGGGGCCGGCGCCTGGCGGATGACCCGGCCGGCGGCGGCGGCGTCTTCCACCTCTTCCTCGGCCACCTCGCCCAGCCGGAAGCTGCCGGCCGCCAGCAGCTGGGTGGCCTCCTCGCGCGTCAGGCCCACCACGTCCGGCACCGGGCGCTCGGCCGGCGGGTTGACCTTGAACAGGCGCGTCACCTGGGCGTCCAGCCAGATGAAGACCTCGCGCGCGCCGTAGCCGCTGAGGATGCCCAGGACCAGCGTGGACAGGCTCTGGCGAAAGTCCGCGTCCTGCGGCAGGGTATCGCCGCCCACCACGGCCACCCCGCTGCGCACCAGGGCGAAGACGAAGACCGCCAGGGTGGCGCCCAGCCAGGGCGCGGTGACATACTTCCAGATATAGCGGTGCCCGAAGGCCCGGAACTCCACGTGCCAATTAAGCACGCTGCGGATGCCGTTGACGGCCCCGCCCAGCCCGCCGCCGATGATGGTGTAGGCCAGCAGGCGGAAGAGCGGGTTGGCCAGCGCCGCCAGCTGCCCGCCGTAGCCCAGCACCCGCGCCAGCCAGTAGTTGCCGATCCAGACGTCGAAGAGCTGCCAGAACAGGAGGCCCAGCATCAGCAGCAGATAGGCCATGCTGGCGATGGCCGCGGCCTGGTCGCCCCGGCCCTCCGAATCGGTCTTCACCAGCCGGCCGGATTTGCGGTCCAGGACGTAATCGGCGGGGTTGACGTCGGCTTCCGATTGCATAACAGCCTCCTGAGATACAGCGCAGCGGGCGCCGCCCGATTACGGCCGGCGGCCGATGAAAGCGAGGATGGCCGCCGCCGCCGGCTCCGGGCATTCCTCCTGCGGCAGGTGGCCGCAGTCCGGCAGGGCCAGGTATTCGGCCTGTGGCAGGGCCTCGGCCAGCCGCCGGCTTTGCTCCGGCGGCAC
>JAEURL010000283.1 GCA_016789165.1 Anaerolineales bacterium
TCGCTGGAGACCATCGATTTCGCCGGCCCCATGAAGGGGCTCATGGACGGGCTGGCGGCGCGCTTGAAGGGCTTCGACCTTTCGGACACGCAGGACTATTACCGCCGCATCGTCAGCCGCGCCGTCAAGGAAGCTGAGACGGTCGGCGACGTGGCCCAGCGTGAGAAGGCCATCGACCGCGACCTCGAGTGGATCATGATGGCGCCGCGCCGGCCGAGCGTCTTCCAGACCGGCGGCTGGAGCTATCGGCCGCTGTGGGTGCGGCCCCTGATCGTGCCCGGCGGGCGGCCGGCCCTGAGCGTGCCCCGGCCGGCGGCCCCCAGCGCCGGCGGCAAGAGCTCCTTCGGCGACGTGGCGGCCGGCTTCGCGGGCTGGGCCGAAAACACCATGGGCGGCCTGGCCTCGGCCATCGGGCCGGGCGCGCTGCAGGCGCCCAGCGCCAAGGGCGGCTTCGTGAACCTGAGCGGCGCGGATAAAGTGACCGGCGACATCTTCGAGGCCCTGGCCAAGGCCTCGGCCTCCAGCGGCGGCGGCCGGCGCGGCGGCGGCGGCGGCGGCCGGTCCTGTGCCTGCGCCTGCGCGGGCTGCGCCTGCGCGTGCGCCTGCGCGGGCGGCGGGCGGTGACGGCCGCCGCCCGACCACCAGCGACCGGCGTTTCGTCGTCCGCCGTCAATCGTCCGGCGTCCTTGAGCCTGCCCGCTCCCGAACTCCTGACGCAACCGGCCGCCTGGCTGGCGCCGGCTCGGGCGCGGCTGCTGCGCCAGGTGGGCGTGGCTCGCCGCCAGCGCGTGCTGGATCTGGGCTGCGGCTCCGGCGCGGTTACCCCGGAGCTGGTGCGCCGCGCCGGCGGCGGCGTGATCGCGCTGGATCGCGCCTGGCAGGCCCTGGCCGCTGACCCGGCGCCGTTCGCGGGCGCCAGCCGCCTGGGCGCAGACGCCGCCCGCCTGCCCTTCTCGGCCGCCAGCCTGGACCTGATCTTGGCGCAATTCGCCCTGCTGTGGATGCCGGCCGAGGCCGTGCTGGACGAGGTCAGGCGCGTGCTGACGCCCGGCGGCGCGCTGATCGCCCTGGAGCCCGATTACGGCGGGCTGATAGAGGCGCCGGCCGAGACGGCGCTGCGCGAGATCTGGCTGGCGGCCCTGGCGCGCGCCGGCGCGGAGCCGCTCATCGGCCGGCGGCTGCCCGGCTGGCTGGCGGCGCGCGGCTTCCAGGTGCGCGTGGAGTTGCTGCCGGAGTTGGCGCCGGCCGAGGCCGCCCGCTTTGACTTCCTGCGTGATCTGCCGCTCACCCCGGCCGAGCGGGCCGCCGTGGACACAGCCGCCGCCCGCGACCGGGGCCTGGCCGGCTGGGGCCGGCTGGCCCATTTGCCGGTTCTGCTGGTGACGGCCACCCGCCCGTGAACACGCCAGCACCCGTTTGAAGAAACGAAAACGCCGCCCTCACCGGGCGGCGTTTTTTTGCGGGCGTTCGAGCGGCCGGCCCGTCGTCAGCGCGGCGTGAGGCCGCGCAGATAGTCCAGCACGTCGATGGCTTGCGGCTGGGCGACAGCCTCCGCCGCCACCGCGCGGCAGGCCGGCAGGGTCCAGCGCCGGATGGCGGCTTTGACGCCCGGCACGGAGGCCGGCGCCATGCTGAACTCATCCAGGCCCAGGCCCAGCAGGAGCGGCACGGCCATCTCGTCGCCGGCCAGCTCGCCGCACAGGCCCACCCACTTGCCGTGCGCGTGCGCGGCGTCGATGGTCAGCTTGATCAGGCGCAGGACGGCCGGATGGTAGGGCGTGGCCAGCTTGGTGACCCGCTCATTGGTCCGGTCCACGGCCAGCGCGTACTGGGTCAGGTCGTTGGTGCCGATGCTGAAGAAGTCCACGTGCTGGGCCAGGTGGTCGGCCAGCAGGGCGGCCGAAGGCACCTCGATCATGATGCCGAACTGGAACCTGGCCGGCAGCGGCCGGCCCTGGGCTTGCAGGCTGGCCTGGGCCTGCGCGAGGATCTCGCGCGCCCGGGTGATCTCGCCCAGGCTGGAGACCATCGGCAGCATGATGCGCAGGTCGGTCTCGGCTTCGCCGCCGGCCGCCAGCAGGGCGCGCAGCTGGCCTTCCAGGATGTCCGGGCGCTCGCGGATCATGCGGATGGCGCGCCAGCCCAGGAAGGGGTTGGGCTCCTGCTGCAGGCCCAGGTAGGGCACGGCCTTGTCGCCGCCGATGTCGAGCGTGCGCACCACCATCGGCCGGCTGCCCATGACGGCAAAGACCGCGCGGTAGGAGGCCTCCTGTTCGGCCTCGGTCGGCATCGTCTCCCGGTCCAGGTACAGGAACTCGGTCCGGAAGAGGCCCACGCCTTCGGCGCCCTGCTCCAGGGCTTGCTGAGCGTCCTCGGCGCTGCCGATATTGGCCACCACCTCCACGGTGTGGCCGTCCAGCGTGGCGGCCGGCGCGTGCGCGGCCGAGAGCTGCTCGGCCCGCCGGGTCTGCCACTCCGCCTGGCGCTTGCGGGCCCGGTCCAGTTCGGTCAGGGTCGGGCCGATGATGACGCCCCCGGTGGTCCCATCCAGGATGGTCAGGGTGCCGGGGTCCACCTCGGCCAGGTTGATGGGCGTGGAGACCACGGCCGGCAGGCCCAGGCCGCGGGCCAGGATGGCGGTGTGGGAGGTGGGGCCGCCCTTCACCGTGCACAGGCCCAGGATCTTGGTGCGGTCGAACTGGACGGTGTCCGAGGGCGAGAGGTCCTCGGCGAAGATCACGGCCGGCTGGGTCAGCTCCCCCTCGCTCTCGCCGGCGCCGGCCAGGCTGCGCAGCACCCGCGCGCGCACGTCGCGCACATCGGCGGCGCGGGCCTTGAAGTAGGCCTCCTCCAGGCTCTCCAGGGCCTGCGCGTAGTGCTCGAAGGCGTCGTGGACGGCCGCTTCGGCGTTCAGGCGCTGTTCCTTGACCAGGCCGGCCAGGCTGTTGAGCAGCTCCTCGTCTTCCAGGAAGAGCTGGTGGGCGCTGAAGATGGCGGCCTCGTCCGCGCCGATGTTCTCGCGGGCGCGGGCCTCCAGGGCCTGCAGCTGCGTGCGCGCCATCGAGAGCGCCGTCTGCAGCCGCGCCCACTCGGCGGCCGGGTCGGCCACCAGGCGGCGTTCCACCGTCACCTGGGTCGGGCGATAGATCCAGGCCGGACCGATGGCGATGCCGGCCGAGGCGGCCAGGCCGCGGTATTGCTTCATTAGTGCGCGCCTCCGGCGCTTTCGCCGAAGTTGCCGGTCACCAGTTCCTGGAGCGCGGCCAGCGCCTCGTCGGCGCGTTCGCCCTCGGCCGAGACCTCCACCTGATGGCCCTGGTTGACGCCCTGGGTGATGACGCTCAGCACGCTCTTGGCGTTGACGGCCGGCTTATTGGTGGTCAGGTTGCGCACCGTGATGGTGCAGGGGAAGGTGGCCGCCATCTTGACGAAGGCCGCCGCCGGCCGGGCGTGCAGGCCGGAGGCGTGGCCGATGGTCAGGGTGATCGAAGGCATCCGGCTTATCCTTTCGCCACGAGCTGGTCCTGCTCGCGGCGCAGCTGGACGATCAACTGGGCCTCGTCCACGGCCACGTCCGCGTAGCGGATGGGCTGGCCCTGGCGGACCGGCTGCTGGACCACGGCCCCGACGGCCAGGCCCAGCGGCAGCTGGTCGCCGGCCTTGGCCACTGCGGCGCGCTCGATGACGCCGTACATGGTGAAGCCGCCCAGCGCGTCCAGCTTCTCGCCGGGCTGCAGGTCGCGCTTGGCGTAGGCCACGGTCTCGGCCACGGGGGCCTGGGTGGTGGCCAGGGTCACTTCCTGGTCCAGCGCAGCCTTGGCCACGGTGATGGGCGTCTCCAGGTTGGCCAGGTGATAGGGCCGGTAGAGCGCCCAGTAGTTGCCGTGCCCGCTCAGCCGCAGGTACTTCAGGTCGGTGATGATCTTGGGCTGGTCGGTGGTGATGATGATGAAGACGCCGGGCGCCACGTCGCCCACGGCGTAATCCACGGCGCCGCGCCCGTTCATCACGCCGCCGTCGGCCTGGGGCACAAAGACCTTGGCCAGGTCTTTCCAGGAGCAGGTGGGGCCGTGGGCGCCGGTGATCTCCGGCGCGTAGCCGGTGCCGTTGCCCATGGACGTCATCTCCACCATGGTCTTGGTGCCGTCCACAAAGGAGGCCAGCATCTTGGGGCTCATGTTCTGCTGCTTGGCGCGCGGCCCCATCGTCTCCGGGTTGGCGGTCTGATCGAGCGGGTTGTTCTTGCCCTTGCCGATGGTCACGATCTCGAAGCCGAGGGCGTCGGCGAAGTCATAGAGTTCTTTGACGGTGCCGGGCTCGTCGCCGGCCACCAGGGTGTAGACCACGCCGGCCTGGCGGGCGCGGCGGGCCAGCGCGTAGCCCACCGTGGCGTCGGTCTCGACGTTCATGTTGACGATGTGCTTGCCGGCCGCGATGGCGGCCGCGCAGACGCGGGCGCCGACTTCGGGAATGCCGGTGCATTCCACGATGATGTCCAGGTTGGGGATGGTCACCAGCCAATCGGCGCGGGTAGTGGCCACGCGCCGGCCCAAAGCGATAGCGTCAGCGGCCTTGGCCGCGTCGTCGTCCAGTTGGACCACCAGTTCGGCGGGCACGCTGGCCTCGCCGTAGGCGGCGGCGGCCCGGCCGGGGAGCCCATCGGCCACCGCCGTGATGCGCATGCCGACCATGCGCTCGATCTGGCTGATCAGGCCCGTGCCCATCTGGCCGGCGCCGATCAAGCCAACCCGCACGGGCGCACCGGTGGCGGCCTGGCGGGCGTGCAGACGTTCTTTGAGAGACATGGCTACCTGTTCTTCCAAAGGGGCGGACCAGCCGGCCCGCTCCGGGGGATGTCGCGGCCAGCCGGCCAGAGGCGGCGCGGCC
>JAEURL010000326.1 GCA_016789165.1 Anaerolineales bacterium
GCGTCACCGGCACATCGGCCTCGGTCGTCAGGCCGGCATCTGGGACGAGGGTATACACCGGGGCGGCCGCGATCTCGGCCGAGACGGTTTCGCGCACCACCAACGCGAGCACGCCGGTGCCGCTGACCGTCAGAATCGCCATCAGCCATGTGATCGCCCGCCGGCGGCGCAGTTGTTTCGTCATCCTATGGGCAGTATCGTCGGGCCACCAGGGATTGTCAATCGTACATAAACCCTATTGGACATCCGTGATTCTGTGCGTGTTATACTCCGCCGCGATATCCAGCGGAGGCAGGCATGGCAGCGCAGACGATCCTGATCACGGGCGCCAACGGCGAAATCGGCCACGGGCTCATCGAACACCTGGCTCAGCGCGGCAGCGTGCGGGTGGTGGCCCTGGACGTCCGGCCGCTGGACGCGGCCCTGCAGGCGCGCTGCTATCGCACCGTGGTCGGCGACATCCTGGACCCGGCCCTGCTGGAGCGCCTGTCCGCCGAGCACGAGTTTTCCATGATCTTCCATCTGGCGGCCGTGCTCTCCACCAAGGCTGAGCGCCAACCCGGCCTCGGCCACCGCGTCAACGTGGACGGCACCCTCAACCTGCTGGAGATGGCGGCCGAAGAAGCGCGCCGCAACGGCCGGGACGTGATCTTCCTCTTCCCCAGCTCCATCGCCGTTTACGGCCTGCCGGACCTGGAGCATAAGCGCGCCGCCGGCCGCGTGCGCGAAGCCGAGTGGTGCGAGCCGCGCACCATGTACGGCGTCAACAAGCTGTACTGCGAGCAGCTCGGCCGCTATTACGCCCACTATTACCGGCAGCTGGATCAGCAGACGACGGCCGGCCGCGTGGACTTCCGCGCCCTGCGCTTCCCGGGCCTGATCAGCGCCGCCACCCTGCCCACGGGCGGCACCAGCGACTTCGCCCCCGAGATGCTGCACCAGGCCGCCCAGGGCCTGCGCTATCACTGTTTCGTGCGCCGCGATACCCGCATCCCGTTCATGGCGATGCCCGATGCCATCACGGCTCTGCTGCGCCTGGCGGAGGCCCCGCGCGAGCGCCTCTCGCACTCCGTCTACAACGTGGGCGCTTTCAACCCCTCGGCCGAGGAGCTGGAGATCCTGATCCGCGCCGCTTTCCCGGACACGCAGGTGGATTTTCTGCCCGATCTGCGCCGGCAGGCCATCGTGGATTCGTGGCCGGCCGACGTGGACGATTCGGCCGCCCGCACGGACTGGGGCTGGGCGCCGCGCTTTGCGCTGCAGAACGCCTTCGCCGATTACCTGTTCCCGGCCGTGATCGAGCGGTATCGCCCATGAGCCCGCGCCGCCTGCCCGCCCTGGCCGGCGGCCTGGCCGCGGCCTGGCTGCTGGCCGCCTGCGTCTCCGCCGACCCCGCCGTGGTGGCCCGGGCCGTGGCCGGCACACTGACGGCCGTCATCACCCCAACCCCGGTGGTCGTGGTGGTCACGGTGCAGAGCCTGCCGCCGGCCGCGGTGCCCACCGCCAGCCCGGCGCCGGCCACGCCGACTCCGGTGCTGACGGCCTCGCCAACCGCGCCGCCCACCGCCACCGGCCCGGCGCCGGCCGGCACGCCGACGCTGAGCGACGACTTCTCGCAGCCGACCGGCTGGACGCTGGCCGAGGACGGGATGCAGAAGACGGCGCTGGCGGCCGGCCAGCTCGAATTCACGGTGAAGGAGCCGGACCAGTTCCGGTTCATCTATGACCTGCGGCGGCGCGGCGGCGACTTCTTCGCCAGCGTGGCCGCCAGCGCCGGCGCCTGCCAGCCGCGGGACCGGCTGGGCCTGCTGTTCCGCGTCCAGGACGGCTCGAATTACTACCAGTTTGAAGTGGACTGCACGGGCCATTTCCGGCTGGCCAAGGTCGTGGCCGATGCCCTGACGCCGCTGCGGGATTGGGCCGTCCTGCCGGCGGCGCCCGAGACCTCAGCCGCCGGCCCGCGCACCGTGGCCGTGCGGGCGCAGGGGCCGGCCCTGGAGGCCTTTGTGGACGGGGTCTCGGTCGCGCAGGTCACCGACTCGGCCTTCGCCGAGGGCGCCTTCGGGCTGATCGTGGGCTCGAGCCCGGCGGCCGGCTTCACGGCCCACTTCGACGATTTCCAGGTCTGGACCCTGCGCTGAGCGCGGCCGCCGGCGTTACGGCCTTGATAAGGCGTATTACCGGCTCGTAATCCCAACCGGCACGTCCCGTAACCCCGCGCGCTTATCCTCGGACTGTTCCGCCCATGAGGAGGTCACTGATGCGACGCCCCATCTTCCTGCTGCTGCCCATGATCGCCGCCGGCTTCCTGGCGGCCTGCCAGACCACGCCGGCCACCAGCCCGCCGGCCACCGCCGCCCCGCAGTCGGCCAGCGCGACGCCCGCGCCGCCGACGGCCACGGCCGTCATCCCGGCCACGGTCACCCTGCCGGCGGCCACCGTCACGCCCACCGCCACGCCCCTGCCCAGCGAGACGCCCGCGCCGGCGGTCACCGCCACGCCGGACCCGAACCTGGGGGTCGGCGCCACCCTGTATGAAGACAAATTCGACGGCGCGCGCTGGGGCTGGACCTACCAGGACGACGCCGTGAACTTCAGCCTGGGCAACGGCCAGCTCAACGCCGTCATGTCGCGCTCGGACGCCTTCTGGCGCATCTCCAGCGGCCCGGACTTCATCCGCGCCGGCGATCAGCAGGTGCGCCTGGCCACGCGCGTGAACCTGTGCTACGACGCCGACGAGTACGGCCTGCTCTTCCGCAACACCAATTCCACCAGCGGCGACCAGACCAAGTTCAACGGTTATCTCTTCAAGATCACGTGCGGGGGCCAGGCGCGCGTCGAGCTTCTGCGCGACAGCGTCCCCAGCGTGCTGCTGGATTGGACCCGCACGCCCGCCATCGTGGCCGGCGCGCCGGCCGAGAACGCCCTGCTGGTCTGGGCGGCCGGCGATCAGCTGCACTTCTACGTCAACGACAAGCATGTCGGCTCGCTGACGGACCGCGCCTTCGCCGACGGCGACGTGGGGGTCTACCTGCGCGACCGCACCAACGGCGGCCTGTCGGTCAGCTTCACGGGCTTGACCATCAAGGCAGTGACGCTGCCCTGAGCCGCCCGACCGGTGGGCCAGCCGCCCGCCCATGCGGGAATGCCTCTGACACGGAGCCTGGCTCCGTGTCTTTGTTTGCCGCGGCGCTGGCCGGACCCTGCGGCGGTTGACATGCATCCCGTTCGCGGCTAATCTCCGCGCAGTCTGAGGCAAGGAGACCGGTATGACGACACTCAAGGCAACGACCACGGCGCGCGTCAACCTGCGGGCCGGCCCCGGCACCCAGCACGCCATCCTGACCACCCTGCCGATCAAGGCCGTCCTGGACGTGGTGGAGAACCCGGCCGGCGACTGGCTGAAGGTGAAGGTGGTGGGCTGGGAGGGCTATGTCCATCGCGGCTTCGTCCAGCTCTCGAACCAGGGCGTGAACGACGGCTTTCTGAAAGAGAAGGCGGAGCCGACGCCCGCTCCCGCCCCGGCCCCCGTCCACGCCCCCGCGCCGGCGCCGGCTGACTCGCTCGGCGACGACCTCGGCCATGTGCCGCTCGAGCCGCCGGCCGGCCAGCTCCTGCGCGTCAACCCCAAGGACCCGCTGCTCAACCGGCTGGCGGCCAGCATCTGGAACCGCTTCGGCGGCCTGCTGACGGCGCTTTCCGGCGAGCTGAAGATCGAGCCGGCCGTGGCCGTGGCCGTCTTCGCCGTCGAATCCGGCGGCCAGGGTTTTGACCCGGCCACCAAGCGGCTGATCATCCGCTTTGAGAACCAGATTTTCCACGACCAATGGGGCCGGCACCAGCCGGAGCGCTTCCAGCAGCACTTCGCCTTCAACTCCGCCCAGCGCTGGCTGGACCACAAGTGGCGGCCGACGCCCGGCGAGCCCTGGCGGCCGGCCGACCTGCCCAATTTTCACGGCAGCCAGGCGCGCGAGTGGGAGGTCTTCACCTTCGCCCGCTCGCTGGACGACACAGCCGCGAAGATGTCCATCAGCCTGGGCGCGCCGCAGATCATGGGCTTCAACTATGCCAGCTGCGGCTACGAGTCCGTGCACGAGATGTTTGACGCCTTCTCGTCCGGCGAACGCGCCCAGATTGTGGGCTTCTTTGATTTCGTCCAAGGCCCCGGCAGCAACTCGCGCAGCGTGCTGGCCCTGCAGGCGCAGGACTTCAACGCCTTCGCCGCGCGCTACAACGGCCCCGGCCAGGCGGCCAAGTACGGCAGCCTGATCCGCACGGCCTTCGAGGCCTTCCAGCAGATGCGGGCCGCGGCCGGCGTCTGATTTTCACCAGCGCCGCCCGAACGGCGCGTTTTTTTGGCGGTTAGATGCCCACCACCTCCCAGCCGAAGCGTTTGCGCAACAAGCTCAACAACCTGGACTCCAAGACCTGGCTCAAATTCCAGAAGTCGTGGTTCATCCACAACCCGCCGCCGCGCCGGAAAGACGTGCTCACCCATCCGGCCAAGTTTCCGGAGACGCTGGCCCAGGAATTCATCGAGTTCTTCACCAAGAAGGGCCAGACCGTCCTGGACCCGATGCTGGGCACTGGCTCGGCGCTGGTGGCCGCGCTGCGCGCCGGCCGCCACGGCGTGGGCATCGAGCTTAACCCCCGCTACTTCAAAATCGCCAAATCCCTGCTGGAGGCCGAGCGCGCCGCGCTGGGCAAGCCGGCCGCCAAGCTCGAGCTCACGCTCTTCAACTCCGACGCCGCCCGGGCCGGCCAGCTGGCCCTGCCGCCGATCGACTATGTGATCACGTCGCCGCCCTATTGGGACATGCTGCACGCCCGCGGCGCCGAGACGCAGAAGAAGCGCCGCAGCACGCCCGGCCTGGACGTGGTCTATTCCGACGATCCGCGGGACCTGGGCAACGTGGGCGACTACGACGAGTTCGTGGAGCGCCTGGCCCGGATATATGAAGGCCTGTGCCCGGTGCTGCAGCCCAAGGCCTATCTCACCATCATCGTCAAGAACGTCAAAAAGGGCGGGCGCATCTACCCGCTGGCCTGGGACCTGGCCCGGCGCCTCAGCCAGACCTACACGCTCAAAGACGAGAAGATCTGGGCCCAGGATAACCAGCGCCTCGCCCCGTACGGCCTCGGCAA
>JAEURL010000358.1 GCA_016789165.1 Anaerolineales bacterium
CTACGGCGTGGGCGTGCCGTACCAGCTGCTGCTGATGCTGCCGTACGTCATCACCCTGATCGCCCTAGTCGTCTTCATGCGCAATGCGCGCGGGCCGGCCGCCAGCGGCACGCCCTACGCCGAGGAGGGCGAATCATGACCGGGCCGGCGTTCTCCCTGGAAGGGCGCGAGGTGGCGCTGGAGCTGCGCCAGATCATCAAGAAGTTCCCGGGGGTGCTGGCCAACGACCGCGTCGACCTGACGATTTACGCCGGCGAGGTGCACGCCCTGCTGGGCGAGAATGGCGCCGGCAAGTCCACGCTGATGAAGGTGGTCTACGGCCTGTATCGCCGGGACGGCGGCGAGATCCTGGTGCGCGGCCGGCCGTATGACGTCCGCTCGCCGCAGGCCGCCATGGCGCTGGGCATCGGCATGGTCCACCAGCACTTCATGCTGATCCCCAACATCTCCATCATCGAGAACATCGTGCTCGGCCTGCGCTCGGACCGGTACCCGCTGCTGCGGCTGGACGAAGCCGCGCGGCGCGTGCAGACCCTGGTCCAGGACTTCGGCCTGGCCGCGGCGTTGGACACCAAGGTGGGCAAGCTCACCGTAGGCCAGCAGCAGAAGGTGGAGATCATCAAGGCGCTTTACCGCGGGGCGCGCCTGCTCATCCTGGACGAGCCCACGGCCGTGCTGCTGCCGCAGGAGACCGAGGAGCTGTTCAAGCTGATCGAGAAGCTGCGCGCCGGCGGCGTGACCATCGTCTTCATCAGCCACAAGCTGAACGAGGTGCTGCAGATCAGCGACCGGGTGACGGTCATGCGCCGCGGCCGCGTGGTGCGGACGCTCATCACGCGCCAGACCAGCCCGGCCGAGCTGGCCGAATCGATGGTGGGCCAGGCCGTCGAGCTGTCGGTGGTCAAGCAGCCGCGCGCGGCCGGCGCGCCGCGCCTGGTTATCGAGGATGCCCACGCGCGCGACGACCTGGGCACCCCCAAGCTGAACGGCCTGCGGCTGGCGCTGCGGGCCGGCGAGATCCACGGGCTGGCCGGCGTGGACGGCAACGGCCAGCAGACGCTGGTGGAGGCGCTCATGGGCCTGCGCGGGCTCGAGCGCGGCCGCATCCTCTTCGCCGATCAGGACATCACCAGCCAGCCCACCGCCCAGCGCCTCCGGGCCGGGGTGGTGCACATCCCCGAGAACCGGCACACCGAGGGCCTGGTGCTCGGGCTGAGCGTTACCGACAACCTGCTGCTCGACGTCTTCGAAGACCCGCCGTATGCCCAGCAGGGCTGGCGGCAGTTCAAGGTCATGAACGAGCACGCCGAGCAGCTGACGCGGGCCTTCGATATCCGCACCCCCAGCCCGGCGGTCGAGGTCCGCAAGCTCTCCGGCGGCAACCAGCAGAAGGTCATCCTGGCCCGCGCGCTGTGGCGCCGCCCGACCGTGCTGATCGCCATGCAGCCCACCCGCGGGCTGGACGTCGGCGCCGCCTCCTTCATCCACAAGCGGCTGGTGGAGGCGCGCGATCAGGGCTGCGCGCTCCTGATCGTCTCGTCCGAGCTGGACGAGATCATCGCGCTCAGCGACGTCATCAGCGTCATCTACGAGGGGCGCATCGTGGAGACCCGCCCCACCGCTGAAACC
Source organism: Anaerolineales bacterium (assembly GCA_016789165.1). Classification (GTDB taxonomy): domain Bacteria; phylum Chloroflexota; class Anaerolineae; order Anaerolineales; family UBA6663; genus SpSt-583. Next base: position 1,630 of record JAEURL010000358.1, read on the forward strand.
AACCTCAACCGGATCGGGTTCCTGATGGCCGGCGGCCAGCCGGACCAGGCACCGACCGGCCCAACCGACGCGGCCCCGCTGCTCACCTGAGACGCCAACGCCATGAGCCTCAAGCACCGCACCCTCTTCTTCACCGACCGCGGCGCCGCCCACCAGCAATGGGCGCTGGACGGCGCCCCGCCCGAACTGGACGTGGTCATGCGCCGGGCCCCGAGCCGCGCCGAGATTCTGGCCCTGCTGCCGGAGGCCGAGTTCCTGATCTCGGAGCGCTCGGGCGTGATCGACGCCGAGATGATCGCGGCCGGCCCCCAGCTGCGTCTGATCCAGCGGCTGGGTGTGCAGACCTGGGACATCGACCTGGCGGCGGCCCGCCAGGCCGGCCTGCCGGTGTGCGTGCTGCCCATCCAGACCTGCGCCCTGGTGGCCGAGCACGTAGTGATGCAGATGCTCGGGCTGGTGAAGCGCCTGCGCGAGCTGATGGCGGTCTCGGAGGCGGCTGAGCTTGGCGGGCAGACGCCG
>JAEURL010000367.1 GCA_016789165.1 Anaerolineales bacterium
ACTCTCAACCTGGGGCGCGCCGAAAACCTGACCAGCGACACCGGCTCGCGCCAGGTGCGCCTGATCATCCTGGAGCGCCTGCCCCCGACCGTGCTGCTCTTCACCACCGCCAACCTGCTCAACTTCATCGCCAGCGTCTTCTGTGCGCTATCGCTCTCGCGGCGCTACGGCAGCTGGCTGGATAAAGCGCTGGTGGCCCTCTCGCCCCTGTCAGCCGCGCCCGGCTGGTTCTTCGGCATCTTCCTGATCCTGATCTTCGCCGCCCTGTGGGGCGTGCTGCCCTTCGGCGGGATGGTCTCCGCGCCGCCCCCCGAGTCGCCGGTGCAGTACGCGCTCAGCCTGGCCGAGCACCTGATCCTGCCGGTGGCCGCCCTCAGCCTGAGCACCTTCTTCGGCGCCGTCTACACCTGGCGCACCTTCTTCCTGATCTACTCCAGCGAAGACTACGTGGAGCTGGCCAAGGCCAAGGGGCTGAGCGACCGCGCCATCGAGCGCCGGCACATCCTGCGGCCGACCCTGCCAAACATCCTGACCAACTTCGCCCTGACCCTGATCTCGTCCTGGCAGGGGGCCATCATCCTGGAGACCGTCTTCAACTGGCCGGGCCTGGGCCGGCTGTTCTTCAAGGCCATCGGCCTGTACGACACGCCCGTGATCGTGGCCTCCAACGTCATCTACGCCTATCTGCTGGCCATCACGGTCTTCCTGCTGGATTTCTTTTACGCCCTGGCCGACCCGCGCGTGCGGGTGGGCGGGACGGGGACACGCGCGTGAACGCGCTGGCCCGTCCCTTCCGCGAGCTGGGCCGCTACCCCTCGGCCGTGGCCGGCCTGGTGATCGTCGGCGCGCTGGTGGCGCTCTCGGTCTACACCCTGATCACGATCCCGTACGCCGAGGCCGTCCGCCTGTGGCGCGGCGGCGACGACACCTGGGCCGAGAGCCCCAAGAACGCCCAGCCGGCCTGGCTCAACTGGCTGCCGGGCCGGCCGCGCCTGCCCGAGACGCTGGTCCTGAACAGCCAGGCCGACCCGGCCCTGAAGACCACCCGCGCCCTCTCGGAGGCCACCGAGATCGTCCTCACGCTGGCCTTCGATTACCCGTACGACGCCTTCCCGCAGGAGCTGACCATCTTCTTCGCCGGCCGTTATCAGACCAAGCAGCCCTACGTCTCGCTGAGCTGGCTCACGCCGGACGGGCGCACCATCCGCCTGGGCGATTTCTCGATCCAGGCCACCCAGGATTACCGGCTGGGCCAGGATGCCCGCCTGGTGCGCCGGCTCAAGGGCCAGCCGCCCGAGCAGGCCCTGTTTGCGGACCCGGCCGCCGCCGCGCTCACGCCGCTCAAGGGCCGCTACACCCTGCAGGTCAGCGGCCTGGCCTTCGAGCCGGGCGCCGACATCGACGCCAAGCTGGTGGTCTACGGCCAGGTCCACGGCCTGGCCGGCACCGACCACCGCCGGCGCGACCTGATGGTGGCCCTGCTGTGGGGCACGCCGGTCGCCCTGGCCTTTGGCCTGCTGGCCTCGCTCGGCACCACCGTGGTCACCATGCTGATTGCGGCCGCCGGCACCTGGTTCGGCGGCTGGGTGGACGGCCTGGTCCAGCGCCTGACCGAGATCAACCTGATCCTGCCCTTCCTGCCGATCCTGATCATGATCGGCACCCTGTACTCGCGCAGCCTGTGGACCATGCTGGGGGCCAGCATCCTGCTCACCATCTTCGGCGGCGCCATCAAAGGCTACCGGGCCATCTTCCTGCAGGTCAAGGAGGCCCCCTACATCGAGGCGGCCCGCGTCTACGGGGCCAGCCACTGGCGCGTGATCCTGTTCTACCTCATGCCGCGTATCGTGCCGATCCTGATCCCGCAGCTGGTGGGCGCCATCCCGGCCTTCGTCTTCCTGGAGGCCTCGCTGTCCGTGCTCGGCCTGGGCGACCCCGTCCTGCCCACCTGGGGCAAGCTGATCGACGACGCCCGCGCCAACGGCGCCCTGTTCCAGGGCCAGTATTACTGGGTGCTGGAGCCCTCGGTCCTGCTGATGGTCACCGGCCTGGCCTTTGCCATGCTCGGCTTCGCGCTGGACCGGGTTTTCAACCCGCGCCTGCGGGAGGTGTGAGATGAGCGCCGAAGTCCCGCTGCTGCGCATCCAGGACCTGCGCCTGCACTTCCGCACCAACCAGGGTGTGGTCCGCGCCGTGGACGGCGTGGACTTCGAGCTGGGCCGCCAGGAGGCCGTGGTGGTGCTGGGGGAATCCGGCTGCGGCAAGAGCTCGCTGGCCAGGGCCCTGCTGCGGCTGCTGCCCCGCAACGTGCACGCCTACTCCGGCCGCGTTCAACTGGACGGCACGGATCTGATGAGCCTGGCCGAGGAAGAGTTCCGCCGGAACATCCGCTGGCTGCGCATCTCGCTGGTGCCGCAGGCTGCCCTGGCCGCGCTCAACCCGGTGCTGAAGGTGGGGGACCAAGTGGCCGAGCCGATGCTGGCCCACTACGGCATCGACAAGAAGAGCGCCCTGGCCCAGGCGCGGCGCATGTTCCAGAACGTGGGCGTGCCGGTGGATTTTTTGGACCGCTACGCCTTTGAGCTGAGCGGCGGCATGCGCCAGCGCGTGGCCATCGCCATGGCCCTGGTGACCGCGCCGGCCCTGGTGGTGCTGGACGAGCCCACCTCGGCCCTGGATGTGCTGACCCAGGCCAACATCATGAACGTGCTCAAGCGCCTGAAGCAGCAGCTGCAGACCAGCTTCATCCTGATCACCCACGATATCGCCACCTCCAGCGAGCTGGCCGACCGGGTGGCCGTGATGTACGCCGGCCAGGTGGTGGAGACCAGCGACGCGCGCCGCTTTTTCAGCGCCCCGCTGCACCCGTATTCGCAGAAGCTGATGGCCAGCGTGCCGCGCCTGCGCGGGGACGCCGAGCCGGACTTCATCGTCGGCCGGCCGCCCAGCCTGCTCGATCCGCCGGCCGGCTGCCGCTTCGCGGCGCGCTGCCCGGCCCGCCTGGCCAAGTGCGCGGAAGCGCCGCCGCTGGTGGAGCGAGCCGGCCGCCAGGTGCGCTGCTGGCTGCACGTCTGAGACCTATAACCGGAGGGATATCCGCGTGAGCTACCTGGCCGAATATGACGTGCTGACCCTGTGCCGCGAGACGCACCGCACGGTGCTGGGCCTGGCCGAGAGCCTGGACGATGACCAGCTGCGCTGGCGGCCGGCCGGCTACAGCACTTCGATCGCCTTCCACCTCTGGCACTTGGCGCGCGAGTCGGATTTTCTGGTGGCCGCCATCCTGCAGCGGGCGCCGGAGCTGGGCCCGGACTTCGGCGAGCCGGACGAGATCTGGACGCGCCGCGGGCTGGCCGCCCAATGGGGCTTCCCGCCCGACCTGCAGACCGCCGTGGGCACCGGCCTGAGCGACGAGGCCGCCGCCGGCCTGCCGCTGCCCGAGCGCGCGGCGCTGCTGGCCTACCTGCAGGCGGCCTACGCGCGCGTCGAGGACTTCGTGGCCCGGTTGGACGAGCGCTACCCGCGGCTGGCCGCCCTGGACGAGCCCCTGGCCAAGCGGATCGCCAACATCCGCCTGAACCTGCTCGTCTTCCTGGCCCATGACGGCCGGCACCTGGGCATGATGGAATGCCTCACGGGCCTGCAGACCGGTTTCGGCTCGGCCACCGAGCGGCGGCCCCGCCAGGTGCCAGCATGATCCAGGCCCAGGCCGCTGTGCAGGTGGCCCCCGCGCCGGCCGATGAGCGCCCGGTCCTGCTCTCGGTGCAGGACCTGCACGTCTGGTTCGAGCTGCGCCGCTGGGGCCTGGGCCACGCCGGCGACGTGCGGGCCGTGGACGGCGTGAGCTTCGATCTGCGCCAGGGCGAGACCGTGGCCGTGGTGGGGGAGAGCGGCTGCGGCAAATCCAGCCTGATGCGCACTATCCTGGGCCTCAACCGGCCGACCCGCGGCCGCGTGATCTTCGACGGGCAGGATCTGAGCGGCCTGCGCGGCGCCGACCTGCGCCGCTACCGGTCCGAGGTCGGCTTTGTCCA
>JAEURL010000376.1 GCA_016789165.1 Anaerolineales bacterium
GCTGAACGTGTAGTTCGCGTCCGCGCCCGCGGAGGCCGTGATGGCGTACGTCCCGGCCGGCGAGCTCTGCGTCGCCGTCGTCCCCGCCGTCGGCAACACGTCCAGCACCGCCGAGGTCTCACTATTCATGAAGCCGGAGTAGCTCACGCCCAGCGCCGGCAGCGCCGCCCCGTACGCCTTGCTCTGGTTGTTCGCCGTCACCGTCAGCGGCGCCGGCGTGATCGTCAGCGCCCCCGGCACGTACGTCACCGCGTAGTTCGGGCCGGCCCGCGTGCTCGCAATCGCGTAGGCCCCGGCCGGCGTCGTCTGCGTCGCCGTCACCGTCAGCGCCCCGCTCAGCACCCCGGCCGTGTCCCCGTTCACGAAGCCCGTGTACACGGCCGTGAAGCTCGGGTTCGCGGCCCCATAGCTCCGGCTGACGCTGTTCGCGGCAATCGTCAGCGGCGCGGGATTGACGGTCAGCGAGGTGGTGGCCGTGACAACGGCGTAGTTGGCGCTGTCGGCGGGGGTAAAGACGGCCGTCAGCGTGTGGGCCCCGGCGCCCAGGACGGCGCCGGCAGCCGGGGAATAGGCGAACGCGCCCGCCACCGGAGTAGAGGCATTGAGCTGGGCGCCGCCCAATGCGGCGCCGTAGGTGAGGGCCACCGGCGCCGGCCAGGTGATGACGGGTGTGGCCGGCGCGATGGTGGTCGCCAGGGTATAGGTGTTGTTCGCCAGGAAACTCTCGGTGTCGCTGGCGCTCACGGCGGCCGTGACGGTGTTGGTGTAAACGCCGGCGCCGGCCACGTCAACCACGATGGTGGCGGAGGCGGTGCTGTTGGCGCCCAGCGAGGCGAACGAGCACACCACGGGGTTGGCCAGCGTGCAGGCCGCGCCACTGGAGGTGGTGGCCGTGACCGGGGTCAGGCCGGCCGGCAGGGTATCGGTGAGGGTGGCCGGTCCGTCCAGGCCGACGGCGCCGCTGGTCAGCACCAGGGTATAGGTCAGCGGCTGGCCGTAGACGGCCGGGCCGGAGGCCGATTTGACGATCCCCAGATCCACATCGGCGGCGGCGCGGGTCAGGCCGGCGGGGCCGGCCAGCAGCGCCAACGCGCCGCCCAGGCCCAGGCTGAGCGCCAGGGCCACCAGGGAGAGACGCCGAGGAGAGGAAGCAGGAGCAACAACGGAGATTTTCACAGGGACCGCGGCCTATCGTTGACTGAGCGCCCCCTGGCTGCCCACGGATTCGAGAACAACCAGGCTTGTCATAAACGGAAATACGCGAAGGTTAGAATGCCGTCATAGTGAGTATCGAACCCTCCGGACGGGCCGACAATGGGAAAAACGGGGGGCGGAGATTGATAATAAAGAAGACGACGCCCGTTGTAGACGAGCGTCGTCGTGTGTTCGATGACCCCGCGTCAGGCGGTCATTTGCCCAGGACCGCCTTGAGGGCGTCGTTGAAGCGGTTGAGGGTCTCGTCCACGTCCACCTCCGAGTGGGCGGCCGAAAGGAAGAACGGCTCGCGCGGGTCCGGCTCCACGTCCACGCCGCGGGCGCGCAGGGCGTAGGCCAGGTCGCCGTAGAGCTGGAAGTTGCTGTTCGCCACGTCGCGATACTCGAGCGGCTTATCCTTCTTCTGCTCGAGCACGAAGCCGAAGACCGCCGGCACGCCGCTGAGGTAGTGCCGGACGCCCTGCTCGGTGAGGATATCGTCGATCCCCTTCATCAGGCGCTCGCCGCGCTGGCGGATGAGGTCCAGTACCTTATCCTGCATGATGGCGTCGAGGACGGCGGAGGCGGCGGCGGTGCCCACGGCATTGCCGCAGTAGGTGCCGCCCTGCACCACCTGGGCCATGGCGATGATGTCCATGATCTCGGCCCGGCCGCCCAGGGCCGCCACCGGGAAGCCGTTCCCCAGCGCCTTGGCAAAAGCGTACAGGTCGGCCGTGACGCCGAAATACTCGGCGGCGCCGCCCGGCGCGATGCGGAAGCCGGTCTTGACCTCGTCGAAGATCAGGACGACGCCGTAGCGGTCACACAGCTGGCGCAGGTGCGCCAGATAGCCGGGCTCCGGCAGCAGGCAGGTGGCGGTGCCCATAATCGGCTCCACGATCAAGGCCGCCAGGTCGTAGCCCCGGTCGCGGAACAGGCGCTCGGCCATCTCGAAATCGTTGAAGCGCAGGATGTGGATCAGGTCGCGGGCGGCGGCCGGCATGCCCGAACTCTGGGGCACCGGGATGGGGCTGCGCGGCGAGCCGCCGGAGTTGTGGGCCATGTTGGCCGTGGACCAAAGCGCGTAATCGTGGTTGCCGTGGTAGGCGCCCTCCAGCTTGGCGATCTTCTCGCGGCCGGTGTAGGCACGCGCCAGGCGCAGGGCGTGCATGGTGGCTTCGGTGCCAGAGTTGGCGTAGCGCACACGCTCCACGCCGGGGTGCAGCTGGATGATCTTCTCGGCCACCTCGATCTCGAGCGGGTGGGTGTGGGCGTACAGGTTGCCGCGCTCCAGCTGGGCCGTGATGCGCGCGTTCACGCGCGGGTCGGCGTGGCCCAGCAGCACGGGGCCGTAGGCCAGGCGGTAATCGATGTACTGGTTGTCGTCCATGTCCCAGACGTACGCGCCTTGTCCGCGCTTGATCACCAGCGTGGTATCGCCGGTGTAGCGGAAGTTGGAGGTCACGCCGAGGGGCATGGCTTTCCGGGCGCGCTGGTGGGCGGCGGCCGTTTGAGTGGTTGTGGTTGTAAGCAGCATGGCGGGTTCCCGGGGGCGAAAGTACGATTGAAAGCCAATACCAACGACAAAGGGCCGGGGAGGGGAGCCCGCAGGGCGCTAGCCGTCGCCCGTGGCGCGTTTACGCAGGGCGTTCAGCTTCTGCTCGTAGGTGGGGAACATCAGCCGCTGGCGCGGGGACATGCTCCATTCTATCTAGAATCCCCGCCGCTCGGCAACCGGACTTATGCACGAACCGGGCCGGCTCTGTGAAATTTCGCACTTGAACCCGGGCCCGCCCGGAGTCGATGAGGGGCGCTAGCCCGCCGAGGGGCGGCTGGCCGAGGGGCCGGCCCCCGGGTCGCCGGCGCCGGGGATCAGCGGCGCGATGCGCAGGTGCTGGACGTACTGGTCCAGCCAGCTGTTCGACCAGCCGAACAGCGTGGAATCGCGCACGATGGTCTGCACCTCGGCGCGCGTCATCTTCACCTCGCCGATCAGGACGTTGACGTTGTGCCGGCTGAGGGCCAGGGTGCGCACGGCGAAGAGCAGCGGCCAGATGCAGGCCAGGCGCAGGCCGTGCAGCCAGCGCGGCAGGGTCTTCACGAAGGCCAGCGCCACGTGCAGGTGCCGCTCGGCCTTGTCGCCCAGCATGTCCAGCACCTGCAGGGCCTGCAGCTGATAGGCGGGGTTGAACAGGTCGGCGCGCCGCAGGTCCACGGCCGCGCAGAAGCTCTCCGGCACGAAGATCCAGCCGCGCTCGTAGTCCTTGCGCAGGCCGCGGATGACGTTGACGGTCTGCAGCGCCAGGCCGAACTCGCGGGCCAGCGGCATGAGCGCGCCGCGCCGCGAGCGGATCCAGCCCGAATACCAGGCAAAGATATCGGTGACCAGATAGCCGACGCGGCCGGCCACCTCGTGCATGTAGTCGTCCATGTCCCCTTCGGCCGGGATGTCCGGGCCGCGCGCCACCCAGCGCGCCATGCCCTGGGTGGTGTTGCGGCAATGCACGAGGACGTGGGTCTGCAGGGCCGGCGGCAGCCGGCCCAGGGCGGCCAGGATCTCCGGCGCCTGATGGGCGGCCTGCGCGTCGGCCTCGGCCGGGGCGCGGTCCGCCAGCGCCGCCACCAACTCGGCGGCCGAGGCCTGGCCCGCCAGGATGTGGTCCCACAACTGCAGCAGGGCCACCTTGCGCTCGACCGGCATGTAGTCGTTGTCTTCGAGGAAATCGGAGATGCGCAGGATCAGGTAAGCCAGGCACAGCGCTTCGCGCACATGGCCGGGCAGGTGCTCGATGGACAGGGCGAAGGTGCGGCTGGTGGCGCGCAGCAGGGCGTACTGGTTAAAGCTCATGACGGCGACTCCTGAAAGACCGCTGACCGGCTGACGAATAGCCCAGGCCGAACGACCGGCGGCGCGGGCGCGGGTTCCACGGGTCAGCCGGCCGTGGGCTGTTGGTCAAGCCCCTTGGTCCTGCTCCTTGAGCAGCGCCCAGACAAACTGCCCGGCGCGTTCCACCGCCTCCGGGTCCACGTTGGCCAGGACATCCTGCGGATGGTGCCAGTTCGGGATCCAGCCGGCGGCGTTGTAGCCGACGAAGCTCAGGGCCGGCAGGCCGGCGTGGAGGGCCGGCAGGCCGTCCGTGTAGGCGCCGCGCTGGTGGACCGAGCGCGCGCCCAGCTCCGGCCGGGCCTGCGCCAGCCGGTCCGCCAGCTCCAGCAGCGGCCCGTGGTAGGCGGCCGGCAGCACGATGCCCTCGCTGCGCAGATAGACCGGGCCGGTGCCGGCCCCGGCAATGTTGTCTACGGAGATGAACCCGTCCAGTTGCGGGCCGTGGCAGCGGACGAATTCCGCGCTGCCGCCGGCGCCGGTCTCCTCGCAGCCGGTGATGGCGATCCAGACCTCGGTGCCGGCCAGCGGCTCGGCCGCCAGCCGCTCGGCCAGGGCCAGCACCACGCCGACGCCCGAGGCGTTGTCGTTGGCGCCGGCCGTGAAGGGCGTGAAGTGCGCGTGGACGATCAGCGCCCACAGCACCAGCACCACGGCCGCCGGGATGAGCGAGGCGGTGCGCAGGCTCTCGGCCGGGGCAAAGACGCCGATCCCAAAGATGACGCACAGCGCGGCCATGCCGAGGGTGCTCAGGACGCTCAAGACCCGGTAGGCCGTGAAGGCGGCCGGGCTGTGCCAGAACAGCGGCGTGCGGTGGGTAT
>JAEURL010000404.1 GCA_016789165.1 Anaerolineales bacterium
GGCCGGATCCGGGAAGAGCAGCATGTCGCTCTCGTGGATGGCCTGGAAACCGCGGATGGACGAGCCGTCAAAGCCGATGCCCTCGGCAAACAGGCCCTCGTCCAGTTCGCCGATGACGGCGCTGAAGTGCTGCCAGGTGCCGGGCAGGTCCACAAATTTGAAGTCGACGAACTGGGCGCCGTTGGCCTTGGCGAATTCGATGACTTCTTTCGGCGTTTTAGCTTTTGGAATCATACGCTCTCCTTGAAGGCGTGGCTGGGACAAAAAAAGCCCCCGGCCGGCATGCACATGCTGGCGGGGGCTTCCTGGCCCAAAATAGGTATCTGATTGGAACTACGCGCGAGAGTGTAGCACGCCGCAACGGGCGGTGTCAATGAACCTTTTTTCTCAATCCCGCGTGGTGCAATTGAGCAAACTATCCAAATGGGCCGTCAGGGCCGCCAGGCCGGCTCGCCGTTCTTGGCCGGCGCCTCCGTCCGGGTGAGCTGGGTGACGCCCAGGGTCACCAGGTTGAGGCGATAGACCTCATAATTGCCGTCACGGTTGGAGTCAAACAACAGGTATTGCCCATCGGGCGAGAACTGCGGCGAGCCGTTCTGGGCCCCATTCCGGGTGAGGTTCTCCGGCGCCGCGCCGCTCCCCGGCCGCAGGCGGTACAGCTCGAAGTTGCCGGCCGCGCCCCGGTCGGAGGCAAAGACGATCAGGTCGCCGGCCCAGGCCGGCTGCAGGTCCTGGCCGGGCCCGTCGGTGAGGGCCTGGACGCCGCTGCCATCGGCGTTCATCACATACAGCTTGAGCGCCCCGCCCCGGTTGGAGACGAAGACGATCTGCCGGCCGTCCGGCGAGAAGGCCGGGTCCTGGTCCACGGCCGGGTCGTTGGTCAGGCGCACCACGTCGGTGCCGTCGGCGCGCATCAGGTAGATCTCGGCCTGGCCGTCGCGGTCCGAGGCAAAGGCGATGAACTGGCCGTCCGGGCTCCAGGCCGGCGCCGTGTCGGCCCCGCGGCTGCGGCTGAGGTTCTCCGGCTCCGCGCCGCCAGCCGGCAGACGCCAGATCTCGCGGTCGCCGCTCCGGTCGGAGGTGTAGGCCAGCCACTCGCCGTCCGGGGACCAGGCCGGATTGTAGCTGGCTCCGAGGCCGGCCGTGATGGTGAGCACGTCCGAGCCGTCCAGGGCCATGCGGAAGAGCCCCTCGCTGCCGGCCGGACCGGCGGCAAAGACGAGCTCACGGCCGCCGCCCAGCGGCGTGGGACTCGCCGCGATCGCGCTGGGCAGGGCGGGGCTCGGGCTGGCCGGCGGCGGCGTGGCGGTGGGAATCGCGCTGGTGGGCGCAGCGGCCGGGGCCAGCGTCACCGTGGCCGCCGCCGTGGGCGCGGCCGGCGCGCCGGGGGTGAGTACGCTGCGCGGCGCGATGCCGGCCGTGCAGGCCAGGCCGGCCAGGCCCAGGGCGGCCAGGGGCAGTAGCACAGCCCGCCGGGCGCTCCCCAGGCTGGGCGGCCGAGACAGGATTGAGTCACGCTGGCTCATGGCGCCGCCGGCAGAGACAGGGTGAAGGTGGTGCCCCGCCCCAGCTCCGATTGAACCGTCAGCTCGCCGCCGTGGGCGCGCGCGATCTGCTGGGCGATGGTCAGCCCCAGGCCGGAGCCCTCCACCGGCCGGCCGCGCGTGCGCCGGGCGCGGTACAACTTTTCGAAAATAAAGGGCAGGTCGTCGGCCGGGATGCCCTCGCCCGTGTCCTGCACGGCCACCAGCACCTGGCCGGCCTCCAGCCGGGCGGAGACCGTCACCGCGCCGCCGGCCGGCGTGTACTTGAGGGCGTTGTCCAGCAGGTTCAGGACGACCTGTTTGAGGCGCGGACGGTCCAGGTTCAGGCGCGGCAGGCCGGGCGTCATATCCAGGCTGAGCGCCAGGCCGCGCGCCTCGGCCAGATCAGAGACCTGCAGCACGGCTTCCTCCAGCAGGCCGGCCAGGTTGACGGCCGCGCGCTCCAGCGTGAAGGCCGGCGACTCCAGGCGCGCCAGGGTGAGCAGGTTATCCACCAGCTGGGTGAGGCGCTTGGCCTCGTCGGCGATGATGCGCAGCGAGGCCGACCAGGCGTGCGGGTCGGCGGCGCCGCGCTCGCTCAACTGGGCGGCGTGGCCCTGGATCACGGTCAGCGGCGTCTTGAGCTCGTGGCTGACGTTCTGGATGAAGTTGCGGTAGAAGGCCTGCTGGCGGCCGGCGGCGGTCAGGTCCTCCAGCATCACCAGGGTCTCGGCCCGCGCCAGGCGGACCGCCCGCACCTGAAAGGCCTGGCCCTCCACCGCCGGGATCGTGCGCAAGATGGTCCGGCCGGTGCGGCGCGCCTCGCCGGCCACGGCCTGCACCTCCAAGTGTGTGCGCCAAGCGGCGCCGGCGCTGTTAGCTTGGGCCGGCCGGCTCCCAGCAAACAGCAGGGCCGGATACGGCAGGCCGTCCAGGAGCGCCTGCCACCGCCGCCGCGCCGCGCGCTCCTGCCAGGCGGCGCCGGCCAGGGCGGCCAGCAGCCCGAGGCCGGCCAACAGCGCAGCCAGTTCGAGCGGTCCAAAGTAGACGATGACGTCAGGCATGGGAACGGTTACGACTCACAGACGAACGGCCGCGGCCGGCCTGGTCGCCCCTCACCTAAATCTCAAACTTGTACCCCACCCCGCGCACGTTGATCAGGTAGCGCGGCTCCTTGGGGTTGGGCTCCAGCTTCTGGCGCAGGGCCCAGATGTGCTTCTCGAGGGTCTTGGTCTCGATGTCGCTGTCGCCGGGGATGTCGAAGACGGCCTCCAGCAAGGCGGTGCGCCCAATCGGCCGGCCGGCGTTGTTCACCAGGTAGGCCAGCAGATCGAACTCGCGCGGCGTCAGGTCCACGGCCGTCCAGCCGGCCGGGCCGTTCACGGCGGCCACACGCCGGGCCGTGTCCACCCGCAGGTAGCCGCCGAACTCCTGCACCGGGCGCGGCAGGCGGGCCTTCACCCGCGCCAGCAGCTCGCGGATGTCGAAGGGCTTGGCCACGTAATCGCTGGCGCCCAGGCTGAACCCCAGCTCCAGGTCGCTGACGCTGTCCCGCACAGTCAGAAAGATGATGGGCACGGCGTCGCCGCTCTCGCGGATCTTGCGGCAGACCGCCAGGCCGTTAGGCTCCGGCATCTCGATGTCCAGCACGATCAGGGCCGGGTGCTCGGTCTCCCACAGGTACAGCGCCTCCGCGCCGTCAGCGGCGGTGGTCACGGCATAGCCTTCGCGTTCCAGGGCCGGCCGGACGAAGGACAGGATGTTGGGGTTGTCGTCGGCGATCAGGATTTTGTGGGGCATCATGGCGATTATAGGCATCATGGCTCTCCGCGCCAGGGGTCCGCTTACGGCACGACCACGGCCTGGGCGGTGCCGTCGCGGCTGCCGCTCGCCAGGGCCAGGCCGTCGGCGCCGAAGGCCAGGTCGGTGACCGGGGCGTTGTGCGTGTACTCCACCACCAGCTCGCCGGTGTCCAGCCGCCAGACGCGCACCGTCCGGTCCAGCGCCGCGGCCAGGCGCGTGCCGGCCGCGTTGAGGGCCACAACGCGCAGGCCCGGGGCCGCCAGGTCCAGGCGCACGCGGCCGGTGGCCGGTTCCATCACCACCAGCCGGCCCTCGGCTTCGATGGCGGCCAGGCCGGCCGCCGGGCTCACCGCGCCCGCGCTCAATTGCAGGCCGCAGCCATCCTGAAAGATCTCGTCCAGCCGGGCGGGATACCCGGACCAGCACAACTGGATCGCGTGCCGGCCGGCGGGCAATTGGGCCTCGGCCAGGAGCCGCCCGCCGGCGGTATCCCAGCGCGTCCAGTGGCCGCCGGCGTCCAAAGCGTCCAGCGTCGCGCCGTCAGCGCTGAAGGCGACGGCGATCACCACGGCTTTGGCCGGCGAGGCGCGCAGGCGCCGGCCGGGCCGGCCGGCGGCCACCTCCCACAGCACCACGTCCGGGCTGTCGCCGGCCACGGCCAACCGCGCGCCGGCTGGGTCAAAAACCGCCTGCTGGACGCGGTAACCAACCGGCCAGCGCTGCTCCAGCCGGAGCGTGGCGGCGGCCATCACGCGCACATCGCCGAAGGTGGCCACCGCCAGCCGGTCGCCGGCCGGGCTGGCCGCGATATCGGTGACCGTGACCGTCGGGCGATAGCAGTACGTGTAGCCCGCGCTGGTCTGGCAGACCTCGGCCGGCTCCAGAGCGCTCACCGCCGCCGGCTGACGCGTCGCGCGGTCCCAGGCCGCCAGCTGCGCGCCCACCTGATAGATCAGCCGCTGGCCGTCGGCGGACCAGGCCACCTGGCGCACCGCCGGGTTGAAACCGTCGATCCGGCCGAGGACCTGGCCGGTGGCGGCATCCCAAACGCGGACCGTATTGTTGCCGGCCGAATACACCCGGCGGCCATCGAGCGACCAGGCCACGTCCACCACCGCCGCCGTATGGCCGCGCATGAGCTGGATCAGCCCGCCGCCGGCCGGCGCCCAGACGCGCACCGGCCCGTAGCCGCTGCCCGTGACCACCCACTGGCTGTCCGGGCTGAAGGCGGCGCTGGTGGCCAGCTCACCGCCGGCCGTGCCGGGCAGCTCGGCGCGGGAGCGCCAGTCCCACACCCGCGCCCCGTCGCTGTTCAGC
>JAEURL010000430.1 GCA_016789165.1 Anaerolineales bacterium
CGCCGGCCACCGCCACGGTTTCCCCCGGCAGGCCGATGATGCGCTTGATGAAATCGCGCTCGGTGCCGAAGGGGTAGTGGAAGACCACGATGTCGCCGCGCTGGGGCTGGCCGAGCATGTAGGAGAGCTTGTCGATCAGGACGTACTCATTGGGGTGCATGGTCGGCTGCATGCTGTCGCCTTCCACGCGAAAGCGGCCGGTGGCAAAGTTCACCAGCGCGTAGATCACGACCGTCAGCAGGATCGTCTCCACCACCTCGCGCGCCAGCACTTTCCAGCGGCCGGTTGGGACGGGGACAGACGCAACTTCGGGGATCGGCTCGGGCGGCAAGCCGGCCTCGCCGGGGGTGGAAGGCAGGGTCACACAATGCTCCTGGGCCGGATCACGGCGGCCGGCTCAGGCGGGATTATACGGCGGGCCAACCCAGATGAGCAACCGCTGAGACCCAGGAAACAAGTCCTTGTCAGTCGCGGTCGCTCTTTTTGCGGAAGCTCAGCCGCAGCGGTGTGCCCGTGAAGGGAAAGGCCTCGCGCAGGCAGTTCTCGAGGTAACGCCGGTAGGTGAAATGGGCCAGCTCCGGATCGTTGACGTGGAAGAGGAAGGTGGGCGGGTCCGTGCGGACCTGGGAGGCGTAACCGATCTTCAGCTGCCGGCCGGCGTGGGTGGGCGGCGCATGGCGCATGACGGCCTCGCGCACCAACTGGTTGAGCCGCGCGGTGGAGATGCGCGCCTGGCGCTGCGCCTGCACCTCCAGGGCCAGGGGCAGCACCTGCCCGCAGCGCTGGCCGCTCTTGGCCGAGATGAACAGGAAGGGCACGTAATCCAGGAAGTGCAGATTGGTGCGGATGCGGGCCGTCAGCTCGTCCAGGGTGTGGCTGTCTTTCTCAACCGCGTCCCACTTGTTGATCACCACCACCACGCTTTTTAGCTCATCCAGGACAAAGCCCGCGATGTGGGCGTCCTGGGCCGAGAAGGGATCGGTGGCGTCCAGCACCAGCAAGGCCACGTCGCAGCGGGCGATGGCCTTGAAGGTCCGCAGCACGCTCCACTTCTCCACGCCCGGGTCGATGGACCCGCGCCGGCGGACCCCGGCGGTGTCGATCAGGATCACGGGCTGGCCGTCAAACGTCAGCGGCGTGTCGATGGCGTCGCGGGTGGTGCCCGGCACCGGGCTGACGATGGCGCGCTCCTCGCCCAGCAGACGGTTGAGCAGCGAGCTCTTGCCCACGTTCGGCCGGCCGACGATGGCGATCTTGACCGCGTTCTCGGCTTCCGGCGCGGCCGCGGCCGGCAGGGCCGCCACCAGGGTATCCAGCACCTCGGCCACCCCGGTCCCGTGCAGGGCCGAGATCGCCAGCGGGTCGCCCATGCCCAGCTCGTAGAAGGCGTACGCTTCCACCTCGTGCCGCGCGCCCTCGGTCTTGTTGACCACCAGCAGCACGGGCGGCGTCGGCTGCCCGGTGGCCGGGTCACGCTGCTGGCGGCGGCGCAGGATCTCGGCCACTTCGCGGTCGGCCTCGGTGACGCCCAGCCGGGCCTCGGTCATGAAGACCACGGCGTCCGCCTCGGCGATGGCCATCTCGGCCTGCGCGCGCATCTGCGGCACGAACTGGGCCGAGCCCTCGGCCAGGGCGGCGCCCCCCCGCCCTTTGGGCAGGGGCTCGATCCCGCCGGTGTCCACCATATCGAAGACGCGGCCGTTCCATTCGGCCTCGGCCACCAGGCGGTCCCGGGTGGTGCCAGGGGTATCATCCACCACCGCCAGGCGCTCGCCGGCCAGGCGGTTGAACAGCGTGGACTTGCCCACATTGGGCCGGCCCACGATGGCGACTAAAGGTTTAGACATGCAGCGGCCTCGCTCTCAGGGCGGCGGTGTGTCGGTGGCCGGGGGCGCGCCATCCGGCGGGGGCGGTGTGGCGCTGGGCGCGGCCGGCGACGGAGTCGGCGGCACCAGCGTGGCGGTAAACGTTGGCCGCGGGGTGCGGCTGGGGGTGAGTGTGATCGTCGGGCTGGGCGTGCTGGTGGCCGGCTGGCCGCGCTCCACGATCACCTCCACCGGGCTGGGCTGGACGGTGAGGAGCGTCAGCTGGCTGGGCAGCAGGACGACGGTGGGCGTGATCTGGTAGGTGCCGGGCGCCAGCCCGTCCAGGTCCAGCAGCACGCGCACGTCGCCCTCCTCCAGCTGGTTGAGCACCGGCAGCGGCCCGGAAAGGAGCACGTCCACGCTCTCCGGGGAGACGCGCGCCACCAGGCCCACCCCCAGGTTGAGGGGCTCCAGCCGGCGCTCCACCTGCGTGCTGCCCTCAATCGCCGCGATGCTCACCTGCACCACCACGGTCGGGTCGCCGCCCACCGGCGTCACCCCCTCGGGCAGGATCAGGGCCAGGCGCTGGGTCACGTCGTCCGTGGCGCCGGTGATATCCAGCGGGGCCGTCTCCACAAATCCGGGCAGCTCGGTGACGCGGGCCGGATCGGCCGACGAGACCGTGATGATGGGCGGCGCCACGGTGATGTTGGTGAACTGATAGCCGGCCGCGATCTGGCCCTGGATGACGGCCCGCACGACCACGTCACGTGAGCCGACCTTCTGGGTGACCGGGATGCGCACCCGCACCGTGGCCGGCGTCACCGTCAGCCCGGCCACCGGCGCGCCGGCCGAATCCACCGGCACCAGCACCACGGTCTGATCCAGGCTGCTCTTCAGGTTGACCAACGACACCGTCGCCACCAGCTCGCTGACGCGGTCGACGATAGACGCCGGCCCGGCCACCTGGGCGGTGCCGGTGCTCAAGCTGGCTTCGCCCGATTCGTAACCGGGGGCCGGCTCGCCGCCGCGGTCCAGCCGGATGGGCTTATCGCGTTCGGTGCGGCGTTCCAGCACCACCACGATGGCGTCCGGCTCCATCTTGACCACGCGCGCGGCCGGCTCGTCCAGGATGCGCCACTGCAGCTTCACTTCATAGGTGGCGGCGTCCACCCCGGTCAGGTCGGCCGTCACCTGCACCTGCGCGGCGTTCAGCTCATCCCAGACCGTGCGCGGCGCGCGCACCGTCACCGTGGTGGCCGGATTGGCCGGCTCGGTGCCCACCAGGATCAAGTCGGCCGGCAGGTTGGTGAGGGTCACCGCCACCGGCGCGGACAGGGTGCGGGCCTCGAACGGATTGGCCTCGCTGACCGCCACAAACCACACCAGCACCGCCAGCATTACCGCCAGCAGGAAGGTGCTCAGGCCGCTAAGCGACAGGCGCATGGCGGCTAGTCTCCCGTGACTTCCTTGTTGCGGCCGCCGCCGGCTTCCGGGCGCCGGCGCGTGAAGGCCCGGCGCAGCCACTCCAGGCGCGGCGCGCCGCGCGGCCGGTAGAAGGCGTCCAGCACGTGCTTCAGCCGGTCGGCGTCCAGCCGGCGGATCATGCGCCCGTTGTGGACCACCGAGATGATGCCGGTCTCCTCGGAGACCACGATCGCCACGGCGTCGCTGACCTCGGTGACGCCCAGGGCGGCGCGGTGGCGCAGGCCCACCTGGCGCTCGGCGATGACCGGGCTGGCCGTCAGGGGCATGACGCAGGCCGCCGCCACCACCCGGTCATCGCGCAGGATGGCGGCGCCGTCGTGGAGGGGCGTGTTGGGATAGAAGATCTGCAGCAGCACTTCCGGTGTCACCAGGGCGTCCAGGCGCACGCCCGTATCCATGTAGTCTTTCAGCCCCACTTGGCGCTCGATCACGATCAAAGCGCCGTGGCGCCGCTCGGAGAGGCGCTGGGCGGCGGAGGCCAGGGCCTCGATGACGGGCTGGACCTCCGACTCGCGCCCGCTCCAGTTGACGGCGGCCGTCGCCCGCCCCAGACGCTCCAAGGCCCGGCGGATCTCGGGCGCAAAGATCACGGGGATGGAGATGAGCAAGGCCGGCAGGGTCTCGCGCAGCAGCCAGGAGAAGGCCGGGAGCGGCAGGACCGTGGTCAGCAGGCCAATGGCGATGACCACCAGGATAATGCCGCGCAGCAGGGTGGCGGCCTGCGTCCCGCGGGCGAGCGTCAGCACGGCAAAGATCACCAACGTCACCAGCAGGACGTCGGCCAGATCCAGCCAGGCAAACTGGGAAAAGAAGTAGGCGATTTCGCCCCAGATCTCGGACACGGCAATGCTACTGCGGCGGGGCCGGCTCTTCCGCTTCGAGGCGGCGGGGAAAAACAGCGCGCCCGGGGAGCCGGCCAGAAGACCGCCCCCGTTGGGCGGGGGCGGCGGCGTTACCCTTGTTGCTGCAGCTGCGCCAGAAGCTGCTGATAGGGTGTTGGGTCGGCCGGGTTCATGCCCAGGATGGTGCGGATGGTCTCCATGGCCTGATCATTCTGGCCGGCCTGCAGTTGGATATCGCCCAGCTGATCGTAGCGGGTGATGGCGTCTTCCTTGCGGCCCTGGTCCAGATACAGGCGCGCCAGCCGGGCCACCAACGCCGGGTCATCCGGATGGTTGTTGAGCAACTCTTCCAGCAAGGTGGTGGCGGCCGGCAGGGCACGCTGCCCAATCAGCTGTTTGAGATAGGCGTCCAGGTCAGCCACCGCCTGGCGCTGGTTGCCCAGCCGGAAGTACAGGTCCACCAGGGCGATGCGGGCCTTCTCGTCGTTGGGCGCCAGCGCCTTGATCTGCTCGTAGCCGCGCACCGCCTCGCGCCAGGCCAGGCGCTGCATGTCGATATCGCACATGGCGTGCAGCAGGCGCACGCTCCACTCGCGGGCGTTGGCGCTCAGCGCGTACTTGTTGGCCTGCACGTACTGCTCGCGGGCCGCGTCCAAATCGGCCAGGTCCCGATACGTGTCGGCCAGCTCCACATGCTGGGTCAAGGCCTCCTCGGTCTTGCCCTGATCCATCAACAGCCGGATCAGCTGGGCCCGCGCGTCGATATCCACCGGGTTCAGTTTGAGCACCTGGCCGAGCAGGCGCGCGGCCCGGTTGGCCTCGCCCCGGATCTGATACGTGTTGGCGACCACCTTGTACTTGATGGCGGCCGTCTCCGGCTTGTGCTCGGCCACCAGGATCTCGGCCATGCGGATGTGGACCGGCAGGTAGGTGGGCGAGTGCTCCAGAGCCCAGAAGGCCTCTTCCATGGCCGTGGCGTACAGTTTGCGCCGCACGTACTCGTCGATGCGGTGCATGGCGTCCAGCACTTCGTCCGTGCCGGGGGTGGTGGCCAGCTCCTCGGCCAGAGCCATCACCTGGCCGCCTTCGGCGGCGGTGTCCAGCTGCCGGCGCGCCTGTTGGGCGCGCGCCTCCCAGCCGTCGCCGGACAGGAAGCGCTTGACGCCCGGCACGATCCGGGCGATGTCGGCGTCGGCGGCGCGGGAGAGCGTCTCGGAGAGGCTCTCGTAGGCCTCCACCAGCCGGTCCTGGCGCTCCGGGGCGATCAACTGCATATCCAGGCGCTTGAGCGCTTCCATCAGGTAGGTGAGCGCCGGCCGCATCTGGTTGGTCTGGCGGTAGGACTCGCCCAGCCCGTACAAAACGCCCAGCTTGATGTCCTCGCGCGCCACCGCGGCCTGGAAATGGTCAATGGCATCCGGCGGCCGGCGCAGGTCCAGCAGCAGCACGCCCAGCACAAAATGGATCAGCGGGTGATCCAGGCCGCTGTCCAGGGCGGCGGCGAAGTGGCTGGCGGCGCCTTCCTTGTTGCCGGCCGTCTGCGCGCTGAGCGCCTGGCCCAGGTACATGACGGCCTGGGCGCGCTGGTTTTGGGCGTCGCGGACCAGGCCGCCGCGCGTCAGCGCGCTGACCGAGGTGGTCACGCGGCTGGTGTCGGCGTCCTCTTCAAACAGCAGTTCGGCCAGGCTGGCCAGGGCCAGATCGCGCGCGGCGTCCAGGGGCGAGGCCTGGGCGGCGCCCAGTTCGCCGGTGCCGAGCGCCGCCGGGGCGGCCGGGGCGGCCGGCCGGGCCGGCTCGGCCGGCGGGGTGAGCATGCCGGTCTGGCGTTTGGGGGCGCCGGCTTTGCTGGCCGGCGGAATCGGTTGGTTGCGCTTGAGCTTCTCGAAGGCCTCGCGCGCCTCCGGGGATTGGGGCTCCAGCTGCAGGGCGCGCTGCACGGCCTGGCCGGTCTTCTCCACCTCGCGCGCCCGTTGGAAGATGCGGGCCACCTCGACATACTCCAGGGCGGCCGCGCGGTTCTGGCTGGTGCGCTCCAGGGCCAGCGCCAGCCGCGAGCGCGCATTCAGGTTGTCGGGCGTCAAGCGCGCCACCCGGCTCCAATTGTCGATGGCCTTCTGGACATCGCGGTGCTGCAGGTGGATTTCGGCTACGGCCAGGTAGGTCTGGGCGGCCTCGTTGACGCGGCCCAGCCGCTCGAAGATCTCGCCGCACTTTTCGGGGGCCACCGGGTCGCCGGGCATGAGGCTGGCGGCGCGCTGGTAGGTGCCGAGGGCTTCCTCCAGCTTGTCGGCCTGAAACAGGGCAAAACCCAGCGCCGTCAGCGCCGCGGTGTCATCGGGAAACTCGGTGAGCGCCGCCCGGTAATAGGCGATCGCCCGATCCCACTGCTGTTCCCAGGCCGCAGAGTGGCCGCGGCTCATCGCCTGTTCGAAGGTGTCGCGTTTTCCCGGCATATGCGCAGCGAGTATAGCACAAACAGCCGGGCGGCCAACTGCGCCAGCGGGCTTAGCCGGCCTCCACGGGCTGCAGATCCTCCCAGTTCGGCCCCTGGCGCACCTCCACGCCGAGCGGCACGTTCAGCGCGAAGGCCGATTCCATCACCTGCTGCACCACCCGCGCCGCCGCGCGGACCTCCGCGCGCGGGCACTCCAGCACCAGCTCGTCGTGCACCTGGAGCAGCAGCCGCGCCGTGAGGCCGGCCGCCTGCAGGGCCGGCGGCAGCGCCAGCATGGCCTTCTTGACGATGTCGGCGGCGGTGCCCTGGATGGGGGCGTTGATGGCCTCGCGCTCGGCGCGGGCCCGGGCGATGGCGGCTTCGCGGCCGCCGGCCGCCTGGCCAAAGCCCGGGAAGTACCGGCGCCGGCCGAGCAGGGTCTCCACGTAGCCGTTCTCGGCCGCGAAGCGTTTGGTGGCTTCGACGTAATCCTTGATGCGCGGGAAGCGCTCAAAGTATTGCTTGACGAAGTTCTCGGCCTCGGCCAGGGTCAGCCCGGTCTGGCGCGAGAGCGCGAACGGCCCCATCCCATATAGCACGCCAAAGTTGACGGTCTTGGCCTGGCGGCGCTGGTCCTTGGTTACGTTGGCGCGCGGCACGCCCAGCACGGCGGCGGCGGTGGCGGCGTGGATGTCCTCGCCGTCCAGGAAGGCCTGGGTCAGGGTCGGGTCCCCGGAGATGTGGGCGGCCAGGCGCAGCTCGATCTGCGAGTAATCGGCCGAGAGCAGGACCTGGCCGGGCGCGGCCACAAAGGCGCGCCGCACGCGCCGGCCGGACTCGGTGCGGATGGGGATGTTCTGCAGGTTCGGGTCCGAGGAGGCCAGCCGGCCGGTGACGGCGCCGGCCTGGTTGTAGGAGGTGTGCACGCGCCCGGTGGCCGGGTTGATCTCGGCCGGCAGCGCGTCCACGTAGGTGGATTTGAGCTTGGCGACCTCGCGCTGCTCCAGGATCAGGTCCAGCACCGGGTGCTGGCCGCGCATGTCCTCCAGCACATCGGCGGCGGTGGAGAATTTGCCGGCCGCCGTCTTGCGGCTCTTGTCGGGCGGGCGCAGGCCCAGTTTGCCGAAGAGGGCCTCCGAAAGCTGCTGGGTGGAGTTGATGTTGAAGGTGTGGCCCACCTGCTCGTAGATTTGAGCTTCCAGGCGCGCCAACTGCCCGGCCAGCGCCTGGGAGAGTTCGGCCAGCAGCGGCTGGTCCAGGCTGATGCCGGCCATCTCCATATCGGCGATGATGGGGATCAGCGGCATCTCCAGGGTGTGGAAGAGCTCCAGCTGGCGTTTGGCCTCCAGCTCTTGGCGCAGGGGCGCCACCAGGCGCAGAGTCAGGTCGGCGTCGGCGGCGGCATAAGGCGCGGCGGCCGCCACCGGCACCTGGGCCATGGTGATCTGCTTCTTGCCGCGGCCGATCAGCTCGTCGATCTCGGTCATCTCCACGCCCAGCCGCACCAAGGCGAGCTTCTTCAGGCCCAGGCTGTGCGAGGCCGGGTCGGTCAGCCACTCGCCCAGCATCGTGTCAAAGTCCAGCGGCGCCACGCGCAGGCCCAGGCGGGCCAGGCTGATGTAATCAAAGTTGATGTTGTGGCCGTACTTGGGCAGGCGCGGGTCGGTGAGCGGCGGCCGCAGCGCTTCAATCACGCGCTCCACGGGCAGCTGCCGGCCCTCCAGGTGGCCGACCGGGATGTAGTAGCCCTCGCCCTCCTTGACGGCCAGCGAAATGCCCACCAGCCGCGAGCGCATCGGGCTGGGCGAATCGGTCTCCACGTCAAAGGCCACGCCGGGGGCCGCGCTCAAGGCGGCCAGCAGGCCGGCCAGGCCGGCCTCGTCGTCCACGACGGTGGCCTGGGTCGGGCCGGCGGACGCCGGGCGCGCTGGCGCGGCCGCGGCGGCCTCCCCAAACAGGCCCAATTGGGCGCCCGGGCCGGCGGCCGGCGCCGCGGTCGTTTCCGCGGCCTCGGCCTCGGGCAGGCGTTTGAGCAGCGAGCTGAACTCCAGATCACGGAAGAGGCCGGCCACGCGCTCGCGGTCAATGACGCCCAGCCGGCAGGCCTCCAGGTCGAAGGCCAGGTCCACATCGGTGATGATGGTCGAGAGCTGGCGCGAAAGGTCCGCCGCCGGCCGGCCCTCCTCGAGCTTGGTCCGAAAGCGGGCCGGCACCTGGTCCAGGTGCTTGTAGATGGCGTCCAGCGAGCCATGCTCCTGCAGCAATTGGGTGGCCGTCTTCTCGCCGATGCCCTTCACGCCCGGGATGTTGTCGCTGGTGTCGCCCACCAGGGCCTTGAAATCGATGTATTGCTTGGGGGTCAGGCCGTACTTTTCCTTGACCTCGGCCGGCCCGTAATCCACGGCCTCCGAGAGCTTCTGGCCGGCCAGGTTGATGGTGATGTGCTTGTCGGCCAGCTGCAGCAGGTCGCGGTCGCCGGTGATGATCTTCACGGCCGCGCCCGCCGCCACGGCACGGCGCGCCACCGTGCCGAGCACGTCGTCGGCCTCAAAGCCCTCGGCGGTCAGGAGCGGGATATTGAAGGCGGCCACGATCTCCTTGATGCGCTCGATCTGCACCGCCAGCTCGTCGGGCATCTTGTCGCGCGTGCCCTTGTAATCGGCGAACAGGTCGTCGCGGAAGGTCCGGCCCACGTCGAAGCTGACCGCCAGATAATCCGGCCGCTCGTCCAGCATCAGCCGCAGCAGCACGGAAACGAAGCCGTAGGTGCCGGCGGTGGGTTCGCCGCGCTTGGTGAGCCAGCGCGAATCGCCCCCCGCCCCGCTCAGGGCGAAGTAGGTGCGATAGGCCAGGGCGTGGCCGTCGATCAGATACAGGATCTTGCGTTTGGGCATGCGGCAACCTCCACAACCCGCTACCACGGCGCAGCGCCGCAGGCGAGGCGGGAAGTGTATCAGCCGCGGGGCGGCGCGGGAAGGCTGGCCGCCGCTCAGGCGGTGAGGAGTTTGGCCAGCTCGAGGGCGGTCTCGCGGGTCACGCGGCGCACAATCGGCAGCGGGATGCGCAGGCGCAGGGCCACCGAGAGGGTCAGGTTGCGGGTCTGGGACACGCGCACCGAGTAGAGCATGTAGCGGTTGATCTCGGTCTCGCCCTCGAAGCGGATCACCTCCGGGGCCGGCTCGGCGCGCCCCCAGGCCCGCGCCGCCACCTGGGCCAGGGCGGCCGTGGCGGACTGGCTGAGGCGCGGCACGATGATCAGGACGCGCTCGCCCTGGGCGATGAACACCGGCTCGTCGCGCAGGGCGCGGCTCATCATCTCCACGCGCGATTCGAGCGCGCGGCGCAGGTCATCGGGCAGCGGCACCGGAGAAGCCGCCGGCGCCGCGGCGGGACGGGCCGGCGCGGGCGTGTTGGGCGCCAGGCGGGCGCGCAGCGGGGCCGTGGCGGCCAGCGGCCCGGTGACCGAGAGGCGCGGGTCACGCGGCCGAACGGCCGGCCCGCGCGGACCGCCCGGCCCCGCCGGCTGGGGTTCGGGCGCCGGCGCTGCGGCAGCGGCCGGCTCCGGGCCGAGCAGATCGGTGATTAAAGCGGCCAGATCGGGAAGAAAGAAAGGCTTGCTGAGGACGCCCTGCACGGGCACGCTGGCCGGCAGGTCAGCCTCATCCAGCGGCATCAGCACGACCGGCAGGTCCGGCCGGCTCTGGCGCAGGGCGCCGATCAGCTCGGCCAGCGCGCACTCCGGCAAGGCGCCGTCCACCACGGCCACGTCCGGCGGCGCGGCCGCCGCCTTGCGCAGCGCTTCCGGGCCGCTGGCGGCCACCACCACATTCAGGCCATTCAGCCGCTGCAAGGCGTCGGAGACGACCGCCGCGAACGTGGCGTTGGGGTCGGCCACCAAAACCGTGCGCATGGCGCGATTCTAACCGACTCCGCCGGGCGGCGAAATGGCCGGAATGGATGAAGGTAATAAAACGGGAAGCGCGCCGGCCGGCCTAAGCCAGCGGCAGCAGGAGGTGTTCAGCCTGCGGCACGGCCTGCAGGCTCCAGGCGCTGGTGTGGGTGACGGTCACGGGCACGGTCCGGCCCTGCAGCTCGCCGGGCGCCTCGAAGAAGACCAGCTTGTTGGTGCGGGTGCGGCCCTTCCACTTGCCCTTGTGCTGGTCTTCCACCAGCACCTCCACGGTCCGCCCGCGGTAGCCGGCGTTGATCTCAGCCGCCACTTCGGCCTGCAGGTCTTCCAGGGCGCGGAACCGGCGTACCTTCTCGGCCTCGGCGACGTCGTCGGTCATGCGGCGGGTGGCCACCGTGCCGGGCCGCACGGAATAGCGGGCCAGGTGCGCCACGTCCAGCTTCAGCTCGGCCAACAGGGCATGGGTCTGCTGGAACTGCTCGGGCGTCTCGCCCGGGAAGCCCACGATGATGTCGGTGGCGATGGAGACTTGGGGGATGATCCGGCGGATGCGGTCCACCAGCCGGCGGTAATCGGCGTTGGTGTAGCCGCGCTTCATGTTGGCCAGCACCTGGTCGTCGCCGGCCTGCACCGGCACCTCGATGTGCTCACAGACCTTGGGCAGCTCCGCCACCGCCTGGAGCAGTTCATCGGTCATCCAATTGGGGTGCGAGGTCAAGAAGCGGATGCGCTCCAGGCCGTCCACGGCGTTCAGCTGGCGCAGCAGGCCGGCCAGGTGCGGGCCGTCCGGCCGGTCCTGGCCGTAGCGGTCCACGATCTGGCCCAGCAGGGTGACCTCTTTGACGCCCTGCTCCACCAGGGCGCGCACCTCGGCCGTGATCTCGCCGGCCGGCCGCGAGCGCTCCACGCCCCGGCGGAAGGGGATGATGCAGAACGTGCAGGCGTGCGAGCAGCCGTAGACGATGGGCACGTGGGCCGAGATCAGCCGGCCCTGTTCGGCGCGCGGCAGATGGAAAACGGCCTCGCCCGGGTTGAGGACCGTGGTGGCCTCGTCCTGAAAGGCGAAGCGCCGCAGGGTCTCGGCCTCGGCCAGGTCGCGGCCTTCGCGCTCCAGCAGGAAGCGCACCAGCGGCGCCGGCTCGGAGGGCGGCGAGAAAACGTCCACCATCGGCAGGGCCTGGCGGAGCTTCTCGGCCCCGCGCACGCCCACCAGACAGCCCATGACGTTGATCACCAGGTCCGGGCGCCGGCGCTTAAGCGGCTGCAGCGAGGTCAGCCGGCCGTAAGCCTTGTCCTCGGCGCTCTGGCGCACGACGCAGGTGTTCAGCACGATGACGTCGGCGCGTTCGATCTCGGGCTCCAGCTCGTAGCCCAGGCGTTCCAGGGCGCCGGCCACCCGCTGCGAGTCGGCCACGTTCATCTGGCAGCCTTCCGTCCAGATGTGGTACTTCATGCGCGCGATTTTACCATACGG
>JAEURL010000453.1 GCA_016789165.1 Anaerolineales bacterium
CTACGTGGACGCCATCATGGCCCGCACCTTCAGCCACCAGCACGTGCTGGACCTGGCGCAGTGGGCGAACGTGCCCGTCATCAACGGCCTCTCGGACTACAACCATCCCTGCCAGGCGCTGGCCGACGCGCTGACCATCCAGGAGCACAAGGGCAAGCTGAAGGGCCTGCGCGTCACCTACGTGGGCGACGGCTTCAACGTGGCCAACTCGCTCCTGCACATCTGCGCCAAGCTGGGCGCGCACTTCAGCATCGCCTCGCCGGCCGGCTACGAGCTGGCCGAGCCGGTGGTGGCCCTGGGCCGCGAGTTCGCGGCCGCCTCCGGCAGCACCATCCGGCTGACGCATGATCCGCGCGAGGCCGTGCGCGAGGCGGACGTGGTCTACACCGACACCTGGACCAGCATGGGCCAGGAGCAGGAGGCCGCCGTCCGGCGGCAGGCCTTCGCCGGCTTCCAGGTGAACGACGACCTGCTCGGCCTGGCCCGCCCGGACGCCATCGTCCTGCACTGCCTGCCGGCCCACCGCGGCGAGGAAATCACCGACGCCGTGATGGACGGCCCGCAGTCCGTGGTTTTCCAGGAGGCCGAGAACCGCCTGCACGCCCAGAAGGCCATCCTGGCGCACCTGCTCGCCCACCAGCCGAAGAAGGCGCCGGCCCGGCGCCGTGTCGTGAAAAAGAAGAAGTAGCCGCCCGCCTCCCAAGGAGCCTGTATGCATACCCAAGACTACATCGCCCTCGAAGAACAGTACGGCGCTCACAACTACCATCCTCTGGACGTGGTCGTGGACCATGCCGAGGGCGTGTGGGTCTGGGATATCGACGGCCGCCAGTATCTGGATTGCCTGTCCGCCTACTCGGCCCTCAACCAGGGCCACCGCCACCCGGCCATCCTGGCCGCGCTGCTGGCGCAGGCGCAGCGGGTCACCCTGACCTCGCGCGCCTTCCGCAACGACCAGCTGCCGCTGCTCTACCAGGAGCTGAACGCGATGACGGGCTACGACATGGCCCTGCCCATGAACTCGGGCGCCGAGGCGGTGGAGACGGCCCTCAAGCTGGCCCGCAAGTGGGCCTACACGGTCAAGGGCGTGCCGCGCGGCCAGGCCGAGATCATCGTGGCCGGCGGCAACTTCCACGGCCGGACCATCACCATCATCTCCTTCTCCAGCGAGCCGGCCTACCGCGACCCCTTTGGGCCGTTCACGCCCGGCTTTGTGAGCGTGCCGTACGGGGAGGCCGCCGCGCTGGAGGCCGCCATCACCCCCAACACCGCCGCCATCCTGCTCGAGCCGATCCAGGGCGAGGCCGGCGTGGTGGTGCCGCCGGCCGGCTATCTGCGCGCCACGGCCGAGATCGCCCGCCGGCACAACGTCCTGCTGCTGGCCGACGAGATCCAGACCGGCCTGGGCCGCACCGGCCGGCTGTTGGCCTGCGATCACGAGCAGGTCCGTCCGGACGCCGTCATCCTGGGCAAGGCCCTGGGCGGCGGCGTCTACCCGGTCTCGGCGGTGCTGGCCGACCAGCCGCTGCTGGGCCTGTTCCGGCCCGGTGAGCACGGCTCCACCTTCGGCGGCAACCCGCTGGGCGCGGCCGTGGCGCGCGCCGCCCTGGCCGTGATCCGGGACGAGAAGCTGGCCGAGCGCGCCGCCCAGCTGGGCGAGTACTTCCAGGAGCGCCTGGCCGAGATCCCCAGCCGGCACGTCAAAGAGGTGCGCGGCAAGGGCCTGCTGATCGGCGTGGAGCTCAAGCCGGAGGCCGGCGGCGCGCGCCGGTTCTGTGAGGCGCTTGGCCAGCGCGGCCTGCTGTGCAAGGAGACACACGACCACGTCATCCGCTTCGCGCCGCCCTTGGTGATCGACCAGGCCACCATCGACTGGGCGCTCGGCCCCATCGCCGAGGTGCTGGCGATGAACTAAAATAGGCGCGGGCCGGTGGTGAGCCGGCCCGCCGCTTTTTAGCTGAGTAGGTGCCCCATGTTCAGCTCTCGCCTTCGCTTTGGAGCCGTCCTGGCCGGCCTGGCGGCCGCCTCCCTGGCCTGCACCACCCTGCTGCCCACGCCGCCGCCGGCGCCCACGGCCATCCGCGTCCCCACCGGCGGCACCCCGCGCGTGATCACGTCCACGCCGCCGCCCACCTTCACGGCCGCGCCGACCGAGCCGGCCCCGTCTGACACCGCCTCGCCCGCGCCGACCGCCACGCGGCCGGCCACGGCCACCCGGGCCGCCTCGGCCACGCCTACCACCGGCGCCTCCGCCGAGGCACCGGCCGGCGCAGCGCCCGCCGGCCCGGCCGAGATCCGCGGCCGCTTCCAGGTCTCCAACGACTTCGTCATCGCCAGCTATATGGTGGAGCACGCCGTGGCCCTGGTGGACCTGCACGGCTTTGTGCTCCGCGATCCGGAGTGGCCGGTGCCGACCGACTCGCAGGTGCTCGGCTTCATGCAGGTCGACCTGGCCACGGACAGCGGCTCCTACGACCTGAACCTGCCGGTGCGGCCGGAGGGCGAGGCCTCGGATGTGGACAACGACGGCCAGCGCGACGCCGGCGTGCAGGTCTTCGCCGTGGCTTACTGGCCCAACCTGGCCGGCGGCCCCTTCTCGGAAGGCGACGACCCGTCCTTCGGCTGGCCGACCTATCTGGCTTCCATCCGCACCGACTCGGAGAACGACGACGAGGTGATCGGCGGCCGGATCGTGGTCTGGGCCTCCGACGACCAGCAGGGCTTCCCCACCGGCTTTGGCGCCGACGGCCGGCTCTTCACGGCCGACGACCCGGCCGGGCCGCTGCCGGCCGGCTACAGCGTCATCGACCTGGACCGCCAGCCGTTTGCGGTGCTGCGGCCGGCCACGGCCGAGGCCGACCTGTATGAGCCGCAGGACATCGCCCTCAAGGACTTCTCCGCGCAGAGCTACAGCGAGGCCTTCCAGAGCCTGACGGACCTGATGGCCCGCGAGTGGGCCTTCAACGGCCTGCCCGAAAAGAGGGTGGATTGGAAGGCCCTGACGGCCGCCATCGCGCCGCGCGTGGCGCAGGCCGAGCAGGACCAGGACCCGGCCGCCTTCTGGCGCGCGCTGTTCGACTTCACCCACGCCATCCCGGACGGGCACGTGGGCCTGGGCGGCGGCCCGTACGAATCCCAGGCCTTCTCCGAAGTGGCCGGCGCCGGCTACGGCTTCGCCATCCGCCAGCTGGAGGGCGGCGAGTACGCCGTGGTCTACGTCACGCCCGGCGGCCCGGCTGAGGCGGCCGGCCTGGCGGTGGGCGCCACCGTGCTGCAGTTCGGCGGGCAGCCGCTCGAGCAGGCCCTGCGCGGCGTGACGCCGTTCGCGGGCCCCTTCTCGCAGACGGTCTTCGAGCGCTACCAGCAGGCCCGGTACCTGCTGCGCGCCGCGGAAGGCGTCACCACCACCGTGACCTTCCGCAACCCGGGCGGCGCCAGCTCCCAGACCGTCACCCTGGCGGCCGTGCCCGAGCAGGACAGCTTCCGCTTCACGTCGCTGTACCGCGGCTACGTGCAGCCGGAGCTGCCGCTGGAATACCACTTCCTGGAGTCGGGCTTCGGCTACATCAACATCAGCTCATACTCCGATGACCTCAACCTGATCGTGCGCCTGTTCGAGCGGGCGCTGCAGACCTTCGAGGCCAACGGCGTGACGAGCGTGATCATCGATCTGCGCTACAACAGCGGCGGCAACCCGCTCGGCCTGGCCGGCTTCCTCACCGACCAGACGATCCCGCTCGGCCAGGAGGAGCGCTACAGCGAAGCGACCGGCCAGTTTGAGCCGGTGGGGCCGCCGCGCAAGATCCTGCCCAACCAGACGCAGTACCGCTTTGACCAGATCGCGGTGCTGGTGGGGCCGGCCTGCTTCAGCGCCTGCGAGGCCGAGGCCTACGGCTTTTCGCAAGTGCCGGGCGCGGTGGTGGTGGGCTTCTATCCCTCGGCCGGCGTCTACGCCGACGTGGCCCGCGGCCAGGTGCTCCTGCCCGAGGGCCTGAGCCTGCAGTTCTCCACCGACCGGATTGTCCGCCCGGACGGCCGGCTGTTCCTGGAGGGGACGGGCGTGGTGCCCACCCGCCGCGTGCCGCTGACCCTGGACAACCTGCTCAGCCCGGACGACGTGGTGCTGCGCGAGGCGGAGGCCGCGCTGCGCGGCGAGGCGCCGGCCAGTCGGCCGTCCGCCACGCCCACCCTGGCGCCCAGCCGGACCCCGGCCGGCCCAGCCACACCCACCGCCCGCCCCGGCACAGCCACCCGCACGCCCCCGCCCACCCAGACCGGCCGCGCCACGCCCACCGGAACCCCCGGCGGCGGCCTGCGCCTGGGCACGCCGGCCGAGGCCGAGGCCGCGCTGCAAGCCGGCACGGCCTTTCTGGAAGACCTGGCCCGCGAGAGCTACGACACGGATCAGCTCTCCCAGGCCGGCCAGGTCTACACCTACACCATCGCCCTGCGCCAGGACGAGGACCTGATTTGGATGAACGGCTGGTGCGCTACCACGGACGCCATCCTGCGCCAGAACTTCCAGAACATCACCCTCACCTTCACGCTGGATGGCGAGCCGGTGGACGGGCAGGACCTGGCGCTCTTTGAGGGGCCGGCGGGCGACATGGTCTGCCGGATGTACTACACGGTCGTCTCCAATTGGCCGGCCGGCCCGACGCGCCTGGAGAACGTCGTCACCTTCAAGCGCGAGATCGACGACGGTCAATCCAAATATCCGGCCGGGACGCACCGCTACGTCTATATCGTCAGCCGGCCCTGACGCGCCGGCCGCGCAACAAAAACAGCCCGGTCTTCCCAGACCGGGCTGTTTGCTTTCTTAAGGCGCTGGCTCAGGGGCCGGGCGGGACGTCCAGGCGGTAGCCCTGGCCGCGCACCGTCTTCAGGTAGCGCGGCTTGCGCGGATTCGGCTCGATCACGCCGCGCAGCCAGCTGATGTGCACGTCCAGCGTGCGCGTGTCGCCCACGTAGTCCGTGTCCCAAACGTGCTTGATGATGGCCTTGCGCGAGAGCAGCTGGCCGGGCGCGCGCAGGAACATCTCCAGCAGCCGGGCCTGCTTGGGCGTCACCTTCTCCTCCCGGTCGCCGCAGCGGATGCGCTTCTGGGCCAGGTTGAGCTTGATCGGCCCGATCTGCAGGAAGGCGCCCTCCTCGGCCGGCAGCAGGCGCGCCACCGTGTTGAGCAGCTTGCGCGGGGTGAAGGGCGTGGTCAGCACCGCCGAGGCGCCGCAATTGGCGTCCGGCAGATTTTTGCGGTCCGCCACCAGCACGATCGGCGTGCCGTTTACCGAAGCCCGCAGCTGGCGGCAGATGCGCGCGCCGCTGGTTTTAAGCGAGGCCGCGTCCAAAACCACCAGGTCCGGCTCGAGGCCGGCCAGGTGCTTGAGGGCGGACTGCGCCGAATGTTCGATGGCTACCTGGTAGCCGCGCTTCTCGAGCGCCGGCGCAAACGACGGCGCGTTGGCGCGGTCGCTTTCCAGGAGCAGGACTTTCGCATTCTGCATGATGCTTCCCCTGACAAAGAAAGGCAGCCCGCAAACGCCAGCGACTGCCTATGTCAGTGAAATCATTATAACGAGACTCCACACGGCGCGCAAGATAACGGGCCCGCAGTCGTTAACATTCCGGCGGCGGGCGTTTTGAGCGCGGCCCGGTCTGCGTTACAATCACCCGTACCCTATGGCGACAACACCTCAATACGTGTTCGTCGGCGGTCTGCGGGAAGATTACTGCATCACCGCCGCCGGCGATGTGCATCTGCGCAAATTGGGCGGCAACGCCGTATATGCCGCGGCCGGCGCGCGCGTCTGGAGCGACGGCGTGGGCCTGGTGGGGCGGGTGGGCGCCAACTTCCCGCCCGAGTGGCTGGAACAGATGCAGGCGCGCGGGCTGGACACGGCCGGCGTTAAGGTTCTGCCCGAGCCCCATGACAACCGGACCTTTTACGCCTATCTGACGCTGGAGACGCGCCAGGACACCCAGCCGGCCGAGCACTTCGCGCGGGTGGGCCGGCCGCTGCCGCCGGAGTTGGAGGGCTACACCTCCTCCACCGAGGGCCAGGAGGAGCGCAAGCGCTTCGGCCCGCTGACGGTCCGCCCCAACGAGATCCCGCCCGAATACCTGAACGCGCGCGGCGCGCACCTGGCCCCCGGCGACTTCGTGGCGCACAGCACCCTGCCGGCCACCTTCCGGCGCAGCCGGGTGCGCTACCTCACCTGTGATCCCTCGCTGCGCTACATGCAGCCGGCCTTCGCCGACGATGTGCGCCAGATCGTCAGCGGCCTGGACGCCTTTCTGCCTTCGGAGATGGAGGCGCGCGCCTTCTTCCGCGAGCCGCTCGGCGACTTGTGGCAGGCGGCTGAAGCCTTCGGGGCGATGGGCGCCAAGCTGGTGGTGCTCAAGCTCGGCGCGCGCGGCCAGCACCTGTACGAGACGGCCACCGGCCGGCGCTGGCACGTGCCGGCCTATCCGGCCAAGGTGCGCGATGTGACCGGCGCCGGCGACGCTTATTGCGGCGGTTTCCTGGCCGGGCTGGCCGAGACCGACGACCCAGTGGAAGCGGCCATGCGCGGCGCGGTCTCCGCTTCCCTGGTGGTGGAGGGCACCGGCGCCCTGTACTGCCTGGACAGCGCCCCCGGCCTGGCGCGCGCCCGGCTGGAGGCCCTGCGCAGCTCGGTGCGCGCCCTGTGAAAGGAACGGCATGATCGCCCTGGCCGAACGCGTCCTGGAGCTGGCCGGCGCCATTCAGCAGATCCCGGCGCCGACCTTTGCCGAGGCGGCCCGCGCCGAATTTGTGCGGGGGCGCCTGGCCGCCCTGGGGCTGGCCGACGTCACCGTGGACAGCCTCGGCAACGTGTACGCGCGCCGGCCCAGCCGTGCGCCGGCCGGCCGGCCGCTTTTGATCACCGCCCACACGGATACGGTCTTCCCAGCCGATACCCCGCTGACCCTGACGCGCTCCGCCGGCCGCC
>JAEURL010000720.1 GCA_016789165.1 Anaerolineales bacterium
CCGCTACGAGAAAGAGCCGCTCTGGCTCATGCTGGCGGTCTTCGTCTGGGGGGCGGTGGTGGCGGCCGGCTCGGCCTTCGTCCTCAACACCCTGTTCGGCATCAGCGTCTTCGCCGTCACCGGCAGCGAGACGGCCGCCAACGTCGGCGCGGCCGTCATCTCGGCGCCGATCGTCGAGGAGTCGGTGAAGGGGGCCGCAGTGCTGGCCGTCTACCTGTACTTCCGGGACGAGTTCGACTCGTACCTGGATGGCATCCTGTACGGCAGCCTGGTGGGCTTCGGGTTCGCGGCCACCGAGAACGTCAACTACATCTTTTCCGGCCTGAGCGAGGGCGGGCTGGCGACGGCCCTGCTCGTGACGCTGGTGCGCACGATCGGCATCGCCTTCCTGCATGCCTCGCTGACCTCCTGCACGGGCCTGGGCTTCGCGGGCCTGCGGCTGGGGCGCAGCAGCCTGCGCTTCGCGGCGCCGGTGGCCGGCTACGGGGCCGCCATCCTCCTGCACAGCTTCCACAACCTGATGTCCAGCCTGGGCGAGCTGTTCTGCCTGTTCGGCCTGGCGCTGGATTGGATCGGCTTCCTGGGGCTGTTCGCGCTGATCCTGTATCTGGTCTGGCGCGAGGGGCGGGTGATGCGCGAGCAGTTGCGCGAGGAGGTGACGCTGGGCGTGATCGGGCCGCAGCACTACGCCACCGCCTGCTCGCTCACCGGGCAGTTCGCGGCGCGCTGGGGCGCGCTGGCCGGCGGCACCTGGCGGCGCTCCGGGCAGTTCTACGACCTGCTGGGCGAGCTGGCTTTCAAGAAGTACCAGCTGGCGCGGCGCGGCGCGCACCGGGAGCCGCAGGCGCCGGCCGCCATCGTCCGGCTGCGCACACAGATCGCGACCCTGGCCCGCAGCGGCGTCGCCACCTGATCGGCCGGGCGACTATGGTAAAATCGCCTCCGTCGCCCCTGTAGCTCAGTGGATAGAGCGCTACCCTCCGGAGGTAGATGCCCGTGTTCGAGTCACGGCAGGGGCACTCCCAAAAAAATAACGACCTGGGCCAAATGCCCAGGTCGTTTTCTATCTCCCCGCCGGCCGGCTTCACGGCAGCGGCACAAATTCCGCCTGACGTGTGTCGGTATCATAAAACGCGAAGCTGCGCGGCCCGTTGAGGCCCATCATCTCGCCCGGGTTGAGCAGCAGGCACTCCCCCACCCGCTCCTGATGGGCCTGGTGGTCATGGCCGTAGCACACCAGATCGTAATGGCCGGATTCGGCCAGCCGGCGCGCGATCTCGGGGTAATGGTTCATGGCCACGCGCACGCCGGCAAAGGTCAGCTCGGCCAGGGCCCCGTGCAGGGTGACGTTGCCCTGCGCCAGCGCGATCTGGGCCATCAGGCGCACATCGCCCTCGTTGTTTCCCCAGACGATGTGAACGGGCTTGCCGGCCAGGCCGGCCGCCAGATGCTTGACGATGAAGGGCGAACACAGGTCGCCGCAATGCAGGGCGGCGTCGGCTGACGCGATCTGAGGCAGGGCGTCGCGCAGCACCCACAAGTGATCGTGTGTATCGGACAGGATGGCGAGGCGCATGGCCGCTCCGCTGAGGCTCAGGATCGATAGGCGTTGAAATCGGGCAGGCTGCCGGCCAGATGCTCCAGCAGGAGCTGCAGGTCGGCCGGCTCCAGCTCCGCGCCGGCCTCCCAGCGCTTCTTCTCGACGGCCAGGAAGGTGGGGTCGCGCCCGCCCTGGGCGTCGGCTGACGCTGGGCCGTCCTTGGCCCGCCGCAGTTCGTAGAAACCGAAGCGCGCCCGCAAGGCCTCCGCCGCGGCGGGCGGCAGGAAGGCATACAGGTCCGCGCTGGCCTCCAGGCCGTCGCCGGTGTCTTGCACCAGGCGCAGCGCGCAGCACTGATGCCCGTTGGGCACCCGCCCGCCGCGCCGCTCGCGGACCACAAACCACCAGCGCCAGTGATTGACCTTGCGGGTGAGATCGAAAGTCTGCCGGCCGGACGGTTCCACCAGGCTCAGCCGGTGCGGGCCCAGCTCCAGGGTCCGCCCGCTCGGCAGCAGGCGGGCGGTCTGCGCCTCCCCCCAGCGGCCGATAAACTGCGAGAGGAAGAGCACGGCCAGCAGCCAGGGCAGCCAGAACCAATTGCCGGATTCACCCAGGAGCTGGCCGGCCAGGTACAGGCCGGCCAGATACAGGCCGACCGTAGTCAGCAGCCACCACCCCAGGGCCGCCAGGCGCGCCAGGCCGTGGTGACGGTCCAGCAGCAGCCGGCGGTCAGCGGCCGGCCCGCTCATGCGGCGGGTCGGCCCGCCCCGGCCGGGGTGGAGTCGCGTTCCCAGGCCAGCACGTCATCCAGGATCTGGGCCGCGCTGCGGCCGCTTTGGTTGGACACGGCCTCCGCCAACTCGCGGCGGAATTCCGGCAGCAGGTCGGCGCCGGCGGCCGGCTGCGCCAGGCGGATGGCCCGCACGGCATCGGCGATGGCCAGGCGCGCTTCGCTGCGGTCCAGGTCCTCGTAAAAGAAGGCGTTGCTGGTGTACATGCGCTGGCGGTGGAATTGGGCCTGCAGCAGCGACAGCAGATCCGTGGCTTGCTGGATGGTGATGCCCTTGGGGCCGGCGCGCTGCATCAGCTGCGCCTCGCTGATCTGGCCCAGCCGGACGCGCAAAAATTCCTCGCGCAGGCGCCAGGGCTCGGCGCCCGCCCCCTGGGCATAGCCGGCATAGATGTCGTCCAGGCGGTTGGCCAGATGGTCAAAGGCCTCGCGCAGGGCGCCGCGCCAGCGGGCCAGCTCGCGGGTGCTGTTCCAGGCCGTGTATTCCCGCACCGTGATCTCGGTCTGCGGCGGGTGCTCCTCCAGGTCGCGGGCCAGGGTGGTGACGTTGTAGCCGGCCGCCACGGCCTCATACTCCAGCAGCCAGTGCAGGAAGTTCTCCTCGCCCGGATAGTGGTAGCCGAAGGTCTCGCCCTCCAGCGCCAGCAGCACCAGCCGGCCGTAGTTCTTCTTGAGCGGGGCCAGGACGTTGCGGGCCCAGCGCCCCGCCCCGCCCAGCGAGCGGATGGCGAAGGCGACGGTATTGGAAATGTTGTCGTCGCGGACGTAGACCGCGATGCGGCCGCCGCCCGGCAGGCGCACCCAGTACGGTCCGGCGCCCTCGGTGGCGCCGTCTACCTGGGCCTGGCCGAGCACCGTGAACTTCACGCCGGCGTCATACAGCACCTGCAGGACGTCCAAGGTGACGCCCAGGTTGGGCAGCCACATCCCGGCCGGCGGATGGCCGAAGCGGTGCTCGTGGGACATCAGGCCCCAGCGCACCAGCAAGGCTCGGTCACGCGG
The DNA here is from genome assembly GCA_016789165.1 of Anaerolineales bacterium. GTDB lineage: Bacteria > Chloroflexota > Anaerolineae > Anaerolineales > UBA6663 > SpSt-583. The sequence goes on from JAEURL010000720.1 coordinate 3,333, forward strand.
CTTGCACAGCGGCAGAATGGCGTGGTGGGTGGGCTGGGCCAGGGCATTGCCCACGCCCCAGCGGCCAAGATGCCCGCGGTCCGCCTCGATAATGCGCGCGTAGGCGGCCGGCGCGTTCGGCTCCATCCAGCGCATCAGGGCGTTGCCGACATTGAACGACAACATATCGAAGTTGCCGAGGTCGGCGTTGGGGGCGTAGCACAGGGCCGTGGCCTTCTCGTTGAAATTCAGGTAAGGCTCGGCCCCGGCCTCCGCGCCGAGCACGTCGTTCTGAAAGGGGTTGCCGCGCGGCGGCTGGTAGAAGTTGCAATGAACGCAGAAGTAATACTCGGCCATTCAGCACCTCTCCCCATGCCTTCGGCCGGGCCGGCCGGAGGCGGCAGGCAGGCGACCCGCGCCGGCGGGTCACCGCCCATAGAGTGTCGTCAGGTCGGCCAGCCGCTCCAGGGTGGCGCGCGTCAACTGCCCCTCCGTCAGACGCCAGTTCCAGTTGCCGGAGGCGCTGCCCGGCAGGTTCATGCGCGCCTCCGGGCCCAGGCTGAGGACATCCTGCAGCGGCGCGATAGCGTAATCAGCCACCGAGCCCCAGGCCAGGCGGATCAGGTCCCAAGCCACGTCGTGGCCGTCCCGGCCCAGGTAGCGCCGCACCAGATCACGCTCCTGGTCCGTAATCTGCCGGTACCAGCCCCAGGTGGTGTCATTGTCGTGCGTGCCGGTATAGACGACGGTGTTACGGGTCTCGTAGTTGTGCGGCAGGAAGCGGTCCTCGGTGGCGCCGCCGAAGGCGAATTGCAGGACGCGCATCCCCGGCAGGTGGAACTGCTCGCGCAGGGCGTCCACTTCGGGTGTGATGATCCCCAGGTCCTCGGCGATGAGCGGCAGGGGCGAGCCGAAGGCCGCCTCCATCGCCTGGAACAGGTCGGCGCCGGGGCCTTTGATCCACTGCCCAATCTCGGCCGTGGGTTTCCCGGCCGGGATCTCCCAATAAGCTTCAAAGCCGCGGAAGTGGTCGATGCGGATCAGATCCACCTGGCCGAGCGTGGCGCGGACGCGGTTGATCCACCAGGCGTAGCCGGTGCGGCGGTTGGCCTCCCAGGCGTAAAGCGGGTTGCCCCACAGCTGGCCGGTGGCGCTGAAGTAATCGGGCGGCACGCCGGCCACGGCGATCGGCCGGCGCTCGTCGTCTAGCTGGAACAGCTCCGGGTTGGCCCACACGTCGGATGAATCCGACGAGACGAAGATGGGCACGTCGCCGATCAGCTTGACGCCGCAGCGGTTGGCGTAGGCTTTGAGGGCCGTCCACTGGCGGAAGAACAAGAACTGGCGGAATTGGTGCTGGCCGATCCGGTCACGGTGCTGCTCGCGGGCCGCCGCCAAAGCGGCGGGCGCGCGGCGGCGGTAGGGCGCTTCCCATTCCAGCCAGCTGACGCCGCCGTGCGCGTCCTTGAGCGCCATGAACAAGGCGAAATCATCCAGCCAGCCAGCCTGCGCGGCGCAGAAGCGCTCAAACTCCGGGCGCAGGGCCGCGGCCGCACCGGCCTGGAAAGCCTCCCAGGCCCGGGTCAGCAGGGCGACCTTGAACTGGATGACGGGCCCAAAATCCACCTTGTGGGCCGGGAAGCGGGCGCCGGCCAAAACAGCGTTGAGGTCCGCCCGCGTCAGCAGGCCGTCCTCCAGCAGCCGATCCGGGCTGACCAGGTAAGGGTTGCCGGCCAGGGCCGAGAAGCATTGGTAAGGCGAATCGCCGTAGCCGGTGGGGCCGAGCGGCAGGATCTGCCACCAGGTCTGCTTGGCCACCACCAGCGCGTCCACCCACTGGTAGGCCGCCGGTCCAAGGTCGCCGATGCCGTACGGGCCGGGCAAGGAGGTGGGGTGCAGGAGCAGGCCGGCCGAGCGCGGCGAGCGGGGCGTCTGGTCCGGCGAGGTCTTCACGGTCATGACTGTTTCTTTCCAAACGGCAGTTTCTCAATCCGGGCGCCATCGGCCACGTCCGACCCCGGATAATCCTCCGGCAGCATATTGGAGCCGATGACGACGCTGCGGCCGATGGTCAGGCCGCCCGGCACTTGCGTGCTCTTGCCGAGGGTGGTGATGCCCAGGTCGGTGGCGGCCGGATCCAAGCGGCCCACGTGGGCGTTGTGGCCGATGGTGACGTTCTTGTCGGCGATGACGCGCTCCACCACCGCGCCGGCCTCGATGGACGAATCGGTCAGGATGATCGACTCGCGCACCACGGCCTGCGGGCCGACGTAGACGCCGGGCGAGAGCACGCTGCGCTCCACGATGGCGCCGGCGGCCACAATCGAGCCGTCGGTGATCAGGCTGTCCCGGACGGTGGCGCCGTTCTGGATCAGAACCGGCGGGCGCTCCTCCGAGCGGGTGTGGATGATCCATTCCCGGTCGTTCAAATCCAGCACGGGCGGAAAGCGGATCAGGTCCATGTGCGCCAGCCAGTAGGCGTCGATGGTCCCCACGTCCACCCAGTAGCCGGTGAAGGGGTAGGCGAAGACGCGCATGCCCTCGGCCACCATGCGCGGGATGATGTCCTTGCCGAAATCGTGCGCCGAATTGGCGCGCTGGGTATCCTCGTACAGCATCCGGTCCAGCACGTCCAGGTTGAAGACGTAGATGCCCATGGAGGCCAGCGTGCCGGGCGGGTTCTTGGGCTTCTCCACAAACTGGGTCACCCGGTAGTCGGCGTCAGTGGCCAGGATGCCCATGCGCGTGGCCTCCTCCATGGAGACGCGCAGGCTGGCGATGGTCAGGTCGGCCTTGTTCTGCTCGTGGAAGTTGATCAGGCGCTCGTAGTTCATCTGGTAGATGTGGTCGCCGCCGAGCACGAGCGCGTAATCCGGCCGGCCCTCTTTGAGGAAGGTGAAGTTCTGCTGGATGGCGTCGGCGGTGCCGGCGTACCAATCGGTGTCCGCCCGGCCCTTGTAAGGCTGGAAGATGCGCACGCCGCCGGTGAAGCTGCGGTCCAGGTCCCACGGCCGGCCCACGCCGATGTGGTCCATCAGCGAGTGCGGGCGGTACTGCGTCAGGATCATGATGTCGAACAGGCCCGAGTTGACGCAGTTGGAAAGGGCGAAGTCGATGATGCGGTACTTGCCGGCGAAGGGGACGGCCGGCTTGGCCCGTTTGGCGGTGAGCACGCCGAGGCGCGAGCCTTCACCGCCGGCCAGGATGACGACGCGGGTTTTCATAGATATCGCTGGACTCCTTTGTCCCGGGGCGCGCCCGCCGTTCCCGGGCCAACGGGAATGGGGGCCCTTGAAGGCGATTAGTTAGAAAACGCGCCGCCGTTGGCTGCCGGCCGGATTATAGCCCCGATTGGGCCCAGCCGCCGCCGAAGAGGTCAGGGCGCGGCGGCCGGCGTGACGCTGAGCGTCAGGGTGATGACCTCGCCGGCCAACGGCGCCAAGTCGATCTCAAAAGCCGCCCACAGCTCCAGGCCCAGCAGGTGCTCGGCCAAGCCATACGCGGTCCAGGGCCGCGACGGCGTGAGGGCAAGGGCCGCCCCGGTGCGGGTGTTGCGGACCGCCAGCGCGCCGCCGGCGGGCGGGTCCAGGACCAGGGTCGAGCGGCCGCCGCTCAGCGCGGCCGTGTAATCGGGCGCCAATTCGCTGGCCAGCCGCCAGCGCACGCGGCGGGGGCGGTCGGCCAGGTTGCGCAGCTCGTACTCCACCTGCAGGCCGGCCGGCGTCAGGCTGACGCGCTTGTCCACGCGCAGCTCGGGCAGCAGGGCGTTCAGGTAGCTCACCACGCCGTCGGCCTCGAAGCGGTAATCCAGGAAGGTATCCGGGGCCAGGGCCGGCTCGTCGTCCACGGTCAGCCAGTCATTGAGGGCGCCGG
>JAEURL010000499.1 GCA_016789165.1 Anaerolineales bacterium
CATCCGCGCTGAGGCCAGCGGCTGGGCGCGGCGCCGCGCGCGGACCCCTTCAGCGCGCCTGGAGGGTTACCAGCACGCCGGGCTGCGGGCGCAGGGTGGCGATGGGCAGGGCGCGCACGGTCTGGCCCGGCGCCAGCCGCACGCGGTAGCGCTGGACCATGGCCGCCAGGAGCAGGGCGGCCTCCACCAGGGCGAAGTCCTTGCCCAGGCACTGGCGCGGGCCGGCCGCGAAGGGGAAGTAGGCCAGTTTGGGCCGGCCGGCCTCGGCGCCGGGCGCGAAACGCTCCGGCCGGAACTCGGCTGGCGCCTCCCAGAACTCGGGCAGGCGCTGGGTGATGTACGGGCTGAGCATCACCTGGACGCCGGCCGGGACGCGGTAGCCGGCGATCTCGTCGTCGGCGACGGGCGTGCGCGTGAACATCCAGGCCGGCGGATAGAGCCGCAAGGCCTCGTCGATGATCTGGCGGGTGTAGGCCAGCCCGGGCAGGTCGGCGAAGGCCGGCCGCCGGCCGCCCAGGACGGAGGCGACCTCGGCCTCCAGCCGGGCGTAGGGCTCGGGGTGCTGGCCCAGCAGCCACCAGGTCCAGGCCAGGGTGGAGGCCGTGGTCTCGTGCCCGGCGAAGAAGATGGTCAGCAGTTCATCGCGGATCTGCTTCTCGCTCATGCCCTGGCCGTTCTCGTCGCGGGCGTCCAGCAGCATGGAGAGCAGGTCCGGCTCGCTCCGGCCGGCCTGCCGGCGCTCGGCGATGATGCGGTAGACGGTGCCTTCGATCAGGCCCAGGGCGCGCCGGAAGCGCACGTTGGTGGGCGTCGGCCAGCTGACCGGGATGTTGACGGGCGCGAAGATCAGGGTGTTCAGGTATTCCAGCACGGCGCTGAAGGCCGCCATCAGGCGCGGGGCGTCGGCGCTCAGGTCGGTGCTGAACATGGTCCGCACGATGATGGTCTGGGTGAGCTGCATCATCTCGGCGGCCAGGTCCAGCGGCGCGCCGCGCTGCGCCAGCGGGCCCCAGCGCTCCAGCATCTCGGCGGCCGCGCCCGTCATCTGGTCGGCCAGGCCCGCGATCTTCTGGCGGTGGAAGGCCGGCTGCATCAGCCGGCGCTGGCGCAGCCACAGGTCGCCGTTGGCGGTCACCAGCCCGTCGCCCAGGACGGGCTTGACCATGTCGTAGCCCTTGACGTAGTTGCGGGCGTTGTCCTGGAGGACGTAGCGCACGTCGTCCGGGTGGCTGAGGAGGTAGAAGCTGCGCGGGCCGAGGTTGAGGCGCACCACGCGGTGGCTGGCGGCCGCCTCCACAAAAAACTGCAGGGGCGCGCGCCAGACCTTGGGCAGGGCGCCCACGATCGGGTAATCGGCGTAGGCGGGCGGTGTTTGAGTTGGGGTCACAGGTCCTCCGACGGGGGCGCGGCCAGGGGCCGCGCCGGCCTGAATCAATTGTGTTCAGGCCAGATGAGTTGTGGGTTAACTGATTGATGGGTAACGCTTATCGGGGCGATAAGCGCCGGGCTCAGGCCCAGCGGATCAACAGCCAGGCCCCGATCACCCGCAGGCCCGCGCCGACGATCAGGGCCGGCCGCAGACCCAGCCAGCCGGCCAGCGCCGGGCCGAGCAGGGAGCCGGCCAGGATGCCCAGGTTGAGCGCCAGGTTGTGCAGGGCCATGTGCGCGGGCCGGTCGCCCTCCGGCACCCGCTCCATCAGCCGGTTGACCAGGCCGCCGTTGGCCACGCCCCAGACCGCGCCGCCGATGACGGAGGCCACGTAGAAGAGGCCGGCGTCCGCCGCCAGGCCGTTCAGCAGCGGGTACAGGCCGTACAGCAGGCTCCCCAGCCCCAGCACGCCGCGGTGCCCCAGCCGGGCGGTCAGCCGGCGCAGGCCGAGCGAGGCGGCCAGCATGGTGCCATAGAAGAGGGCGTTGCCGATGCTGATCACGCCGTCGCTGATCTTCAGCTAGTTGACCCATAACAGCTTCATGAGCGGCATGCGCAGGTACAGGAAGAAGTAGAAGACCAGGTAGGCGGCCAGCACCAGGCCGAACGGCCCGCGCAGCGGGTCCAGCCGGAACAGGGGGCCGCCGCCGGCCCGGGTGAGGAAGCGCAGGCCCACGCTCTGCCGGACGGCGTCGCCCAGGCGCAGCAGCGGGCCAGGCCGGGCGTCGTCGTCCAGCAGCCGGCCCACGCGCGGCGGCAGGGCGGCCGGCGGGCGCAGCCGGCCCAGGTAGAAACTGCTCAGCGCGGCCCCGGTGGCCCCGATCAGAAAGACCACCTGGTAATTGAGCGGGAAGATCAGGGCGTCCAGCACCGCGCCGCAGGCCAGCGAGGTCAGGGTGGAGCTGATGGCCAGCAGGGCGTTGCGCCGGCCCACCACGTGCGCGCGCCACTCGGGCGCCACCACGTCCGCGAACATGGCGTTGAAGGCGATGGCCAGCAGGGTGCCGGGCACGGCCGCGGCCACGATGATGACGGGCACCGCCCAGGCCGCCTGCGGCCCGCTCAGCACCCAGGGCAGGGGGATGAGCAGGGCGTAGCCGGCCCGCTGCAGCAGCGAGGTGGTGAAGGTGGTTCGGATGGCCGAGCGGCCTTCCAGCCAGCGGCCGGCCGGCAGGGAGAAGAACAGGTTGATGATGGCGGGGCCGCTGCTGAGCAGCGAGATCTGGAAGGCGCCGGCGCCCAACCGGGCCGCGAAGACTGACAGGAAGGCGATGGCGCTGCCTTGCAGGACGCCAAACCAGAAGACGTCCCAGTACAGGTTGTAGAAAACGGCGCGCTGCGCGCCGCTGGGGGAGGTGAATTGGGCTGACATGGCGGACAAGTATACCCGCTGGCCCATCCCCGGCTATAATCTCGGCTAACTCCGGGCGGCTCTGGTGGGGCCTCGGGGCCCAGGCCGATGTTTCGTCGGCCCGGCACGGTGCGTGCCTCTGAAGTCAGTAAGCCGGACTGCGTCCGGCTGGCAGAGCCGCCCGGATTTTTCTTTTCTATGAACTGGCTGAGCCAATTGACGCGCGGCTTGCGCCGCGAGCGGACGCCGGCCGACCTGGCCCGCTGGCTGGGGCTGCCCGAGGCCGAACTGCGCCCGTGGCTGGCCTCCGGGCCGGCCTGGGCGCGCGGCTACGAGTACCGCCGCTTCACGATCCCCAAGCGCCGCGGCGGCGTGCGCGTGATCGACGCGCCGACCGAGAAGCTCAAGGACCTGCAGCGCCGGGTGCTGCGCCGCCTGCTGGCGCCGCTGGCCCCCCACGCGGCGGCCACCGGCTTCCGGCGCGGGCATTCGATCGTGGACAACGCCCGCCCGCATACCGGCCAGGCGGTGGTCATCAACCTGGACCTGGCGGACTTCTTCCCCAGCATCGCGGCCGCCCGCGTGGACGCGCTCTTCCGGGCCGTGGGCTGGAACGCCGAGGCCGCCCGGATCCTGACCGCCATCTGCACGCTGGACGGCGCCCTGCCGCAGGGCGCGCCCACCTCGCCCGCGCTCAGCAACCTGGTCTGCCGCCGGCTGGACGCGCGCCTGGCGGCCCTGGCCCGCAGCCAGGGTGGCGCGTACACGCGCTACGCCGACGACCTGACCTTCTCGTTCCCGGCCTTTGGCCGCAACCGCCGGCTGCGCCGGCACGCCGGCCGGCCCACGCCCGGCCGCCGGCCGGCGCCGAGCTGGGTGACGCCGCGCTCGCTGCTGGGCTGGGTGCGGGCCATCCTCGAAGCCGAGGGCTTTCGGATTCAGTTCAAGAAGCAGGTGCGCGTCCAGCGTCCGCATCAGCGCCAGACCGCCACCGGGCTGGTGGTGAACCAGGCTGTCAATCTGCCGCGCGCCACCCGCCGCCTGATCCGGGCCATGCAGCACCACGAACGCCTGGGCCGGCTGGACGCCGCCGGCCGGCGCCGGCTGCGCGGCCTGGAGGCCCTGGCCGGCATGGTGGCGCGCCAGCGCGAGGAGCCCCAGCGCCGATGAACGACTTCCTCCTGATCCAGGGCACGTACCACCTCACCAACCGCACGGCCGCCGGCCGGCCCACCGGCTTCGAGCCGGACGGTGATTCGATCCACTTCCGGCCCGCCAACCCGGCGCTGCTGGGCCGCCTGACCCAGCTGCGCCGGCCCGTGACCCTGACCAACATCGGCTCGACGCAGCTGCGCTTGGAGGGCGTGGATGCGCTGGAGCTGCACTACCAGGCCGGCGGGCCGGAGACCCGCCAGCCCCGCCCGCTGGCGGACCAGGCCCGCGATTTTCTGACCGGCCTGCTCGGCCTGAACCCGGTGCCCTACACCCCGCCCAGCCTGATCCGGGTCAAGCCCCCGGTGGAGCGCGACGCGGCGCCGGGCTTTATCCTGGCGCGGTCACTGGAGGTCAACGGCCGGCCCGTGTCCTTCGCCTTCGCCGGCTTGCCGGCGGCCGCCGACGGCGCGGCCGTGGCGCTCACGGCCGGCCTGCTCAAACGCAGCCTGAACTACAAGCTGACCCTCACCGGCCAGGCCTATCCCCTGTTCTACGACGGCCTGCCCCTGGACGCCCGCCGCGCCCTGGCCGCCGCCGCCCAGAAGGCGCGCGGCGCCAAGCTGGGCGTGTGGCGCCAGGATTTGACGAGCAAGGGTCTGGCCGTGGCCGGCCTGGCCGACCTGGAGGCGCGCGGCGTGATCTTCCCCAAGCTGTTCCGCCGGCTGGTGGAGTTCTTCGGCGCGCAGGCCGGCCGGCCGCTGGCCGAGTTCCGGCCCTGGCTGGCCGCCGAGGCCCCGGAGCGCGTGCTGGACGTGCGCGAGGTGGATTTCCTCGACTTCAGCGAGCTCGTCCAGGTGAAGGCCAATCTCGTCAGCCTGGCGCGCCGGCCGGAAGAACTGATCTTTGTCAGCGCCCGCTAGACTCGGGCCCCCATCCGCCACTACTTCACTGTTCACCGCCTTGACCATCACCCATGTCTGATCAACAAGTCATCTATTCCATGGTGCGCGTCAAGCGCATCTTCCCGCCCAACCGCGAGGTCATCCGCGATATCTCGCTCGGCTTCTACTACGGGGCCAAGATCGGCGTGCTCGGCCTGAACGGGGCCGGCAAGAGCACGCTGCTGCGCATCATGGCCGGCCTGGACAACGATTACCTGGGCGAGACCTCGCTCTCCAAGGGCTATACGCGCGGCCTGCTGGAGCAGGAGCCGCAGCTGGATCCAGAGAAGACCGTGCGCCAGGTGGTGGAGGAGGCCGTCCAGCCGATTGTGGATGCCCTGCAGCAGTTCGACGCGGTCAGCGCCAAGTTCGCCGAGCCGGACGCCGACTTTGACGCCCTGATCGCCGAGCAGGGCCGGCTGCAGGAGTATCTGGACAAGCACGATGCCTGGAACCTGGAC
>JAEURL010000513.1 GCA_016789165.1 Anaerolineales bacterium
CGCGGCCGTGGTCAGCGCGGTGTGCGCGGCCGGCGCGCCCACTGGCGTGGTCTGAATGTGGTGATCGGCCTGGGCGTACACCGCCGCGAACGCGGCCGCATATGCGCGCCGGGCCGGCGCCTCGGCGAAGTAGCCGGCGTAAATCCAATCCCAGGTGAAATTCTCAATCAGCACCGACGGCAGGCCGGCGGCCCGCGCCACGGCGATGCCCAGCGCGGCCACGTCGCACAGCACCATCTGGCAGCCGAGGCCGCGCACCTGGGCGGCCAGGCCGGCCACCAGGTCGGCGCGCAGCGGCAGCAGCTCATCCAGCCGGCGGGCCGTGTCGGCCAGGTCGGCGTGCAGGGGCGAGGTCTGCGCCACGCCGATATCGGTGAGGACGGCCTGGTAGGTGAACGGCCCGCGCAGCGACTCGCGGAAGAACCATTCCGGCGCCGTGGTGAAGATGTGAAAGCGGGCCTCCGGCCGGCGGGCGTGGACGGCCGCCATCACGGCCGCGGCCCGCGCCGCGTGGCCGAAGCCGTGCGGGGTGACGAAGTAAGCCAGGTTGGTCATAGCAGATGGGGTTGAGGGGCGTCGCCGCGCTGCAGCCGCTCGGCCAGGCCGCTCCAGCGCCGGCTGACGGTGGCGTTGCGGACCGCCACGGCGATGGCCCGGCGGCTGCCCACCAGCACGCACAGCTGGCGGGCGCGCGTCACGGCCGTGTAGAGCAGGTTGCGCTGCAGCATCACGTAGTGCTGGGTCAGCAGCGGCACCACCACGGCCGGGAACTCCGAGCCCTGCGCCTTGTGGATGCTGACCGCGAAGGCGTGCTGCAGTTCGTCGGCTTCCAGCCAGTCATAGAAGACGGCCCGGCCGTCGAACTCCACGGTCAGGGTCTGGTTCTCCAGGTCGATATCCAGGATCCGGCCGATATCGCCGTTGAAGGCCTCTTTCTGGTAATTGTTGCGGATCTGCATCACGCGGTCGCCGGCCCGGAAGACGCGCCCGCCCAGCGGGCGCTCCGGTTTGCCGGCCGCCGGCGGGTTGAGCGCGGCCTGCAGGCGCTGGTTGAGGGCCGCCACGCCGGCCGCGCCGCGGTGCATGGGGGCCAGCACCTGGATGTCGGTCAGGGCCGGCAGGCCGAACTTGCGCGGGACGCGGTTGGCCACCACGTCCACGGTCAACTCCGCGGCCTGCTCGGCGTCCTCCTGGGCGAAGAGGTAGAAGTCGCGCGCCTCTTTGGGGAAGACCGGGATCTGCCCTTGGTTGATGCGGTGGGCGTTGGTGATGATGTGGCTCTCGGCCGCCTGGCGGAAGATCACGCTCAGGCGCGTCAGCGGCACCTGCCCGCTGTGGATCAGGTCGCCCAGCACGTTGCCGGCCCCCACCGAGGGCAGCTGGTCCGCGTCGCCCACCAGCAGCAGGTGCGCGGCCGGGTCCACGCCCTTGAGCAGGGCATTGAACAGCAGCAGGTCCAGCATGGAGACCTCGTCCACCACCACCAGGTGGGCGGCCAGCCGGTTGTGCTCGTTGACCGTGAAGCCCTCCAAGGGCGAGTAGCCGAGCAGGCGGTGCAGGGTCTGGGCCGGCCGGCCGGCGGCTTCGCTCAGCCGTTTGGCGGCGCGGCCAGTGGGCGAGGCCAGCGCCACCGGGTGGCCGGCCGGCTCCAGCAGGCGGATCAGGGCGCGCAGGGCCGTGGTCTTGCCGGTGCCGGGCCCGCCGGTGAGCACGGTCACCTTGCCGGTCAGCGCCAGCCGCACAGCCGCGCGCTGCTCGTCGGAGAGGCTGACGGCCGCGTCCTTTTCCGCCGCCCGGGCGAAGAGCGCGCCCCAGTCGGCGGCCTGGAACTCCGCCAGCCGCGTGGCCGGCGTGCGCAGCAAGGTGAGCAGCCGGCCGGCGGCGTTCACCTCGGCCTGGTAGAAGGGCGCCAGGTAGACGGCCGGGTTGTCGGGCGCGCCCGTCAGCGCGAGCGCCTCGCGCCGGACGCGGCCCTGGGCCTCCAGCCGGTCCAGCGCGGCCGGCAGCAGTTCGGCCGGCACCTCCAGCAGCGCCGCCCCGGTCCGCAGCAGTTCGGCCTGCGGCACACAGACGTGGCCCTCGTCAGCCTGCTCGCTCAGGGCGAAGGCCAGGCCGGCCTCCAGGCGGGCCGGCGCCTCCGGCGGGATGCCCAGCGCCTGCGCGATCTTGTCCGCCGTACGGAAGCCGATGCCCCAGATGTCGCGCGCCAGCCGGTACGGGTCGCTCTGGACGATGTTCAGCGCTTCATCGCCGTACTGCTTGTAGATCTTCACGGCCAGGCCGGCGCTGACGCCGTGGCTCTGCAGGAAGACCATCACCTCCTTGATGGCCTTCTGCTGTTCCCAGGCCTGGGTGATGGCCAGGTAGCGCTTCTGGCCGATGTCGGGGACCTCGCGCAAGCGGTGCGGCTGGGCGTCGATGACGGTCAGGGTTTCGGCCCCAAATGTGGCCACGATCTTCTCGGCCGTGCGCGGGCCGATGCCTTTGATCAGGCCCGAGCCCAGGTAACGGCGGATGCCCTCCACTGTGGCCGGCAGCACCTGCTCGCAGCGCTCGGCCTTGAACTGCCGGCCGTACTCGGCGTGCATGGCCCACTGGCCCTGCAGGCGCAGGCTCTCGCCGGGCGTCACCTCCGGCAGGTTGCCGACCACGGTCACCAGGTCCGGATAGCCTTTGGCGTTCAGGCGCAGGACCGAGTAGCCGTTCTCGGCATTGAAATACGTGACGCGTTCGACGACGCCGGTCAGGGTGTCCACAGCGCGATTCTACCGGAGGTTGAGGCGGCGGATTTCACGGATTGGCACCGATGGGGGGCGGGGAAGGCCGGGCCGCGCCGCCGGAGGCTTGACCTCCGCTGTGTAATCCGCGGCCAATGGTGGCGGTTCACGCAACCCGGTACAGCCGGGCGCGGCGTTCATGGCCGGCCTCGGCCAGCACGCCCAGGCCGCGCAGACAGTAGGTGATCTTCTGCCCGAGGTCCAGCGGGACGTTCAGGGCCTCGGCCAGGGCCCGGCTGGTGAAGGGCTGGGGCAGGCGGAGGGGGATGAAGGCCAGGAAGTCGGCGGGTGTCCGGAAGTCCACGGCCTGGACCACGTCCAATAGCTGCCGGTCCACCACGCGGTAGTCCCGGCGCCAGCGCCGCCGGGACCGGGCGGCCGGCGCGCGCACTTCCTCCTCGCGCGTCAGCAGCACGGTCAGCGTCAGGTTCGGGTGGGCCAGCACGGCCGGGAGGCTCACCAATTCGTAGAACAGGTCGGGCAGGGCGCCGCGCCGGGGCGATTTGCGGCGGCTGAGCGGCCGGCCGGCGCCGTCCACGCGCACGATCCACTTCTCGAGCGCGATGGGGTGCACCAGCTGGAGCTGGTGGGCCTCCAGCAGCCGCGGCAGTTTGCGGCGCAGGGCCGCGAAGCTGCCGGTCTGCACTTCGATGAGCAGGCCGCCGGCCGGGCCGGGGCGCAGCAGGTCGGCCACGAAGCCGTCCACCGGCACTTCGAGCTGATCGCCCGGCTGGGCCAGGTGGGCTTTCAGGGCGGCGTGCAGGTGGGTCTCGCGCAGGGTCCCAATGCGCTGCGGGCGGGCGGCGGGGGCGGGCATCAGCCGGCGATTATAATGCCGGCCAGCCGTCTCGGCCGGCGAGCGGCCTTACCCGGAGAAAGCCTATGTGCCGCAGCATCAAAACCCTGCGCCAGCCCGAGCGGGCGCCCACCGACGCGGAGCTGCAGGCCGCGGCGCTGCAGTTCGTGCGCAAGATCAGCGGCTACCGCGTCCCCTCGCGCGCCAACGCCGCCGCCTTCGAGGCGGCCGTGGCCGAGATCACGGCCGTCAGCCGGCGGCTGTTCGAACAGCTGGAGACGCGGCCGGCGCCAGCCCAGCCGCGCCGCGAGTAAGCGGCGCAGTCGGCAGTCGCGTTCGGTGTGTTTGGTCACGCGCAGCCCGACGCGCCTCACCGGGAGCGCGATGCGGCCAGCGCCGGCCGGCCCGGCGTCAGGCGCAGCCAGCCGGAGGCGGCGGCCAGCAGCAGGGCGGCGCCACAGGTCAGCAGCGCCCCGACGGCCGGGTGCGCGGCGGCTGAAGGCAGGAACAGCCCGGTGACGGCGATGGCCGTGTGCAGGAGCAGCGCCAGGAGCAGGCTGCCGCGTGTGTGCTGGTAGAGCCAGGTGAAGATGACGGCGGTCGCGATGGTGCCGAGCGCCGTCCAGGCCGTGAAACTGCCCTCGCGCGCGTCGCCGGCGACGAAGGACAGCGGCAGGTGCCAGACCACCCACAGGGCGCCCAGCAAGATGCTGGACCACAGCGGCCCGAAGCGCTCCAGCAGGCGGGGCAGGGCGTAGCCGCGCCAGCCCGGCTCCTCGCCCATGGAGCTGCCGAGCAAAGTTTGCTGGAGGAACACCGCGGGCAGGAATGCCAGCGGGCTGACGGTCTTGAGTTCTGGAGGCAGGGGATAGAGCTGATGAAACGGCGACCGGGAAAAATCGGGAGCGGCGCCGCCCAGCAGCAGGTGCAGGCCGGTCGTCGCCAGTGAGAGGAGCGCGGGCCAGGCCAGCGCGAACAGATACCAGACCAAGCCCACGCGCCAGACCGTCAAACGGCGCAGCAGGTCGCCCAGGCCGGCCCGGCCGTCGCACAGGGCGGCTGTGAGGAGCGCGGCCAGGCACGGTCCGAACGCCCCAATCAGGGCCAGCAGGGTGGCGTCGAACGGGAGCCCCAGCCAGCCGCGGGAGGCCAGGGCCAGCGGGATCCAGGCCGCCCACGACAAGCCAAAGGCCAGGGCGAAGAAAACGAAGAGCGCACGGGGTTTCCAGGCAGGGGTGCGGGTGGGTGTCATGGCGCGCGGCTCCTTTCCGGCATGACCTGGGGGTCGGGGCCGGCTCACGCCGCAGGCGTCGCGGGCTGCCCCTTGATTTGCCGTCAGTGTAAGCCGCGGCTTTCCGGGTTGTCATGCGCAAAAGGACGGAGAGGCCGGCCGCGCGGCCAATGAAAAGGCCGCCAGCACGGCGGCCTTTCAGGCAATCTGGGTCTGATTCAGAGCTGACGCGATTAGTGGGTGTGGCCGTCGTGAACGTGGCCGTGGCTTAACTCCTCGGCGGTGGCGTCCCGCACGCCCACGACGGTGACGGCGAAGTTGAGCGGCACGCCGGCCAGCGGGTGGTTGCCGTCCACCGTCACCTTGTCCCGGCCCACCTCCACCACCGTGAAGACCATCTCGCCGTCGTCGGTGCGGGCCCGGAAGCGCATGCCCACCTCGATCTCGCCGCCCTCAAAGGCCTCGCGCGGCACAGCCTGCACCAGACGCTCGTCGCGCACGCCGTAACCGTGCTCGGGTTCGACGCGCACCTGGAGCGCCGCGCCGGCGGCCTGGCCCTCCAGCGCGTTCTCCAGGCCCGGGATCAGATTGCCCACGCCGTGCAGGTAGGCCAGCGGCGCCTGGCCGTTCGATGAGTCGATGACGGTGCCGGCGTCGTCGGTGAGGGT
>JAEURL010000674.1 GCA_016789165.1 Anaerolineales bacterium
GTCCACCCCCAGCGCCTGCTCCTGGGCCAGCAGCGCGCGCACCGCCTCGCCCGGCGCCTCGCGCGGCGCCACAAACAGGCGCAGCGAGCCGCCGTGGATGGCCGTGCGTTTAACGTCGTTGAGGAACAGGCCGTGCCGCCGGAAGAGCCGGTCCAGGGCCGTGACCGAGAAGTAGCACAGGTGCTGGTGGTAGATGGTGTCGAACTCGCAGTGGTCCACCAGGTCCACCAGATAGGGGCACTCGATGACGGCCAGGCCGTCGTCCTTGAGCACGGTGCGGATGCCGGCCACGAAGCCGTTCAGGTCCGGCACGTGGGCCAGCACGTTGTTGGCCAGGAAGATATCGGCCTGGCGGCCCTCGGCGCGCAGCTGGCGGGCCAGCTCCAGGGTGAAGAAGGTGTTGAGCGTGGGGATGCCGGCCTGCTGGGCGGCCTGGGCCGGCGGCCCGGCCGGGTCGATGCCCAGCACCGGGATGCCGCGCTCGACGAAGTTGCGCAGCATATAGCCGTCGTTGCTGGCCGCCTCCAGCACCAGGCTGTCCGGGCCGAGCGCCCGCGTCTGCTGCAGGTGCAGGGCGCTCTCGCGGAAGTGGGCCAGCAGGGACTTGGAGACCGACGAGAAATACGGGTAGTCCCGGCCGAACAGGATGGCGGGGTCCACCGAGACCGTAATCTGGACCAGGGCGCAGTGCGGGCAAAAGACCAGGTCCAGCGGCGCCGTGATCTCGGGCTGGTCCAGCTGGGCCTCGGTCAGCAGCGCGTCGGCCAGGGGGGTGACGCCCAGCGCCAGGACGGGCCGCAGCCCGGTCTGGCCGCAGGCGCGGCAGGGCAACGTGGTGAGGTCCATGCGCCGCCTCAGGCCGCCCCGGCCGGCGCCGGCGTGCGCCAGCGCAGGTCGGCCGCCAGGCGGCCGGCCTCCATCAGGTGCTTGATGTGCGCCACGCGCTTGTAGCGCTCGCCCTCGAACTCCTCCAGCGTCAGGCCCACCTGCTGGTAGGTCGCGTACAGCTCTTGCGCGCCTGTGCGCGCGTCCCACCGCGGCTGGAAGGCCGGCACGGTGCGCGGCAGCCGGTCGCAGTTGACGCGGTAGTTGCGCTTGTCGGGCGAGGCGCCGGCGGCGTACTCCACCACGCTGCCGGGCACGGTGGCCTGGACGATCTCGGCCAGCTCGCGGATGCGGTAGTTGTCGGCGGTGCGGCCGACGTTGAAGCCTTGATTGTGGACGGCGGCGCGCGGCGCCTCCAGCACGGCCACGAAGGCGCGCGCCATGTCCTCCACGTGCACGATCGGGCGCCAGGCGCTGCCGTCGCTCTTCAGGAAGACGCGCCCGGTGGTGTAGGCCCAGGCCACCAGGTTGTTGAGCACCAGATCGAAGCGCAGGCGCGGCGAGACGCCGTAGGCCGTCGAGGAGCGCAGGAAGACCGGCGTGAAAGCGTCGTCGGCCAGCGGGGCCACGTCCTGCTCGACGCGCACCTTGGATTCGCCGTAGGGCGTGACCGGGTTGAAGGCCGAGGTCTCGTCGATCCAGTCGTCGCCGGCCGCGCCGTAGTTGCTGCACGACGAGGAGAAGACGAAGCGGCGCACGCCGGCGGCCTTGGCCAGCTGCGCCAGGCGCACCGAGGCGGCGTGGTTGATGGCGTACGTCAGCGCCGGGTTGAGGTCGCCCAGCGGGTCGTTAGACAGGCCGGCCAGGTGCAGCACGGCCTCCACGCCGGCCAGGTCGGCCGCCGTCACGTCGCGGATATCCTGGCGCAGCTCCGGCACCGCCAGGATGCGGGCCGGATCGCCAAAGGTCGAGCCTTCGTACAGGTCGCTGTCCAGGCCCAGGACGTCGTGGCCGGCCGCCACCAGCAGCCGCACCAGGACCGTGCCCACGTAGCCCTTATGCCCGGTCACCATCACGCGCATCAAACCCCTCCTCTTGAACGCCGCCCCGGGCCGTCAGGCCCAGGATTTCCACGGCGGGTTGCCGCCTTGCCAAAGCTTTTCCAGCACGTACTTGTCGCGCAGCGTGTCCATGCACTGCCAGAAGGAGGTGTGGCGGTAGGCCATCAGCTGGCCGTCGCGCGCCAGCCCCTCCAGCGGCTCGTGCTCCCACTGGGTCTGGTCGCCGGCGATGTAATCAAAGATCTGCGGCTCGAGCACGAAGAAGGCGCCGTTGATCCAGCCCTCCATCGTCTGCGGCTTCTCCAGGAACTCGGTCACCTGGTCGCCTTCGAAAACCATGTGCCCGTAGCGCGCCGGCGGGCGCACGGCCGTCAGGGTGGCCAGCTTGCCGTGGCTGCGGTGGAAGGCCAGCAGGTCGTTCAGGTTGACGTCCGAGACCCCGTCGCCCCAGGTGAGCATGAAGGTCTCATTGCCGATCACGGGCTGCAGGCGCTTGATCCGGCCGCCGGTCAGGGTGGGCAGGCCGGTGTCCACCAGCTCCACCGTCCAATCCGGCACCGGCCCGTTGCGCACCTGGACCTCGCCGCTGCGCAGCCGGACGGTCAGATCGCTGTTGAGCGAACAGTAATCCACCATGTACTTCTTGATGACCTCGCCTTTGTAGCCCAGGGCGATGACGAAGTCCTTGAAGCCGTAGGTGTAGTAGTGCATCATGATGTGCCAAAGGATCGGCCGGCCGCCGATCTCGACCATCGGTTTGGGCTTGATCTCGGTCTCTTCGGCCAGGCGCGAGCCCGCGCCGCCGGCCAGAATGGCGACTTTCACGGTTGGCCTCCTTTTCCGTTCAGCGCGGCCGCGGCGGCGGGGCCGGCCAGGTCGTGCCCATTGCGGCTGTAGCGCGTGGCCCACTTGAGCTTCGGGCGCACCGCGCCGGGGATGTGGCCGACGTAACGGCCGCGGGACGACTCGCCGGAGACGTTGTCCACCACCTGGAAGGCGACGGCGTCCCGTTCGTAGAAGAAGATCCGGCGCGGCTCGATGGTGGCCATGGCCGGCCCGATCAGCATCATGCCCTCGGCCAACAGGTTGCCCGGGATCTCGGCCGTGGCCAGGTAGCGCCCGGCCGGCCGGGGCCGGCCGTGCCACTCCGGATCCAGGTCAAAGGCCGAGAGCACGAAGACGCCCTCGTCGTTGTAAAGCGTGAAGTGCGGCCAGAGCGCGTACCCGCTCTGGAAGACCTCGAACTCCAGCTCCACGGCCACCGGCTGGCGGATGTCCACCACGTCGGCGATCTGGCCGGCCTGGTCGCGGATGCGCACGGCGCGCAGCCGCACCACGTCGTCGCCGGGCGCGTGGCGCAGGTCCGGCCACTCGCGGGCGGCCGTGGTGCCCAGCCCGGAGCTCAGGTAGGTGCTGATCACGGCGTGCGACGGGCCGTCTTGGAGCACCTGCCCATCGTGCAGCAGGATGGTGCGCGGGCACAGGCGTGTGATAGCCGGCATGCTGTGCGAGACAAACAGGATCGTCCGGCCGCGCTGGCCGACGTCCTCCATCTTGTTCAGGCACTTCTTCTGGAAGGAGTTGTCGCCCACCGCCAGCACCTCGTCCACCAGCAGGATCTCGGGCTCCAGGTGGGCGGCCACCGCGAAGGCCAGCCGCATGTGCATGCCGCTGGAATAGTGTTTGACGGGCGTATCCAGGAACTTCTCCACCTCGGCGAAGGCCACGATCTCGTCGAACTTGCGCGCGATTTCGGCCCGCCGCATGCCCAGGATTGAGCCGTTCAGGAAGATGTTCTCGCGCCCGGTCAGCTCGGGATGGAAGCCGGTGCCGACCTCCAGCAGCGAGCCCACCCGGCCGCGCACGTCCACGTAGCCCGTATTCGGCTCGGTGATGCGCGAGAGGATCTTGAGCAGCGTGCTCTTGCCGGCCCCGTTGCGGCCGATGATGCCCACCACTTCCCCAGGCTGGATCTCGAAATTGACGTCGCGCAGGGCCCAGAAGGTCTCGGCCTCCGCGGCGGCCGGCCGCCGGCCGCGCAGCCGTTCGCCCAGCAGGCGCGCCTGGGCGGTCAGGGCGTCGCGCAGCAGGCCGTACTTCTGGCGGCTGACGCCGAGCTCGAAGTGTTTGCCGATCCCCACGGCGTGAATGGCTGGAAGAGTCATGCCGTCCCTTAAACCACGTCGGCGAAGGTCTTTTCCATCCGCCGGAAATAATAGGCGCCGCTCACCAGCAGACCCACCGCCACCAGGGCCGAGACGTAGATGATCGGGCCGGGGGCCGTGTCGGTGCCGAGCAGCGCCCAGCGGAAGCCCTCGATGACGCCCGCCATCGGGTTGAGGCCGTACAGGCTGCGCCACGGCTCGGGCAGCAGGCTGGCCGGATACACGATCGGGGTGGCGTACATCCAGAACTGGACCAGGAAGGGCACCGTGTAGCCGATATCGCGGTAGTGCACGTTGATGGCGGCCAGCCACAGGCCGGCGCCCAGCGCCGTGACCAGGGCCAGCAGCAGGAAGGCCGGCACCCAGAGCGTGGCCAGCGTGGGCGGGATGCCGTAGAACAGCATCATGCCGATCAGGACCACAAACGAGAGGGCGAAGTCCACCACGCCGGCCAGCACCTTGGCGACCGGGATGGCCAGGCGCGGGAAGTACACCTTCTTGATCATGTTGGCGTGCTGGACCATGCCCTGCGAGGCGTGCTGCAGGCCGTTGGCGAAGAACGTCCACGGCACCAGGGCGGCGTAAGAGAAAATCGGGTAGGGGATGCCGTCCGAGCTGATCTTGGCCAGCCGGCCGAAGACCAGGCTGAAGACCACCATCGTCAGAAAGGGCTGCAGGATCGCCCAGGCCGCGCCCAGCAGGGTCTGCTTGTAGCGCACCTTGATATCGCGCCACATCAGGAAGTACAGCAGTTCGTGGTACTCCCACAGCTCGCCCAGCCGGAGCGCCGGCCAGCCGCGCGAGGGCGCGATGCGGATCGTGGGCAGTTCAGCCGGCGGGGCCGGGCGCACGGTGACATCCATAAGCTTTAGATCGACCTAAGACTCGACGGCGGCCGGACGAGCCGGCCCGGGGCGCGACACAACCTGCGGCGCTCAGCGTGGAGCGCCTGTGACGCATGGTACAAGTAATCGGGCGGGGCCGAAAATGGGAAAATCGGATGGCTGGCGCAGCCTCACCGGACGCCGATCCCGCGCAGCAGCAGCCGCACCGTCCACCACAGGATCTTGAGGTCCAGCGCCAGGCTCATCTTGGCCACGTACTCGGCGTCGTAGCGGATGATCTTTTCGAAGGGGATGCTGCTGCGCCCGTGGACCTGCGCCAGCCCCGTGATGCCGGGCAGCACCTCCAGGCGGGCGTGGTGCCAGAGCTGGTACTCGTCCACCTCCCAGGCCAGGTTGGGCCGCGGGCCGATGATGCTCATCTCGCCCTTCAGCACATTGAGGATCTGGGGCAGTTCGTCCAGGCTGGTCAGGCGCAGGAAGCGGCCCACGCGCGTGATCTGAGAGGCGCTGGCCGGCTTGAAGGAGCCGCCGGTGTTGGCCTGGGTCTGCCCTTTGACGAAGGCGCGCATGTAGGCCTGATGGTGGCTCTGATCCACGTTGGCCTGCATCGTGCGGAACTTGTACATCTTGAAGCGCCGGCCGCCCTTGCCCACCCGCTCCTGGACGAAGAAGATCGGGCCCGGCGAATCCCAGGCGACGGCCAGGGCCGCGAGCAGCATCAGCGGCAGGGCCACCGGCAGGCAGCCCACGCAGATCAGCAGGTCAAGCAGGCGCTTGCCCGCCTGGTACTCCGGGTGCTCGGGGGTGACCGTCGCCCGCCGGATGATCTCCAGATCGGAGGCGGGGGCGTCAAACTCGCTGTCAGCGCGATTGAGAATCACTACGTTCATTGGCGCCCTCCGTCAGGGGTCCGCTGTCGAAGGCCAGCGGCGTTGGATGCGCCAGCCGCGGCGCGGGCTCCTCGGCTTCCATGGTCTGGACGGCGTGCTCCACCAGGCCGTCGAAGGTCGTCAGCTCCCGGGTGAGCGAGGCCGCGCCCACCTTGAGCGATATGCCCGTGCGCTCGGTCACCACCTTCTTCAGCCGGCCCATCAGGCCGGGCAGCTTGTCCGGCGTCATCTCCGGCAGCAGCAGCAGGAAGTGGTCGCGGCGCCGGGCCACGATGTTGTAGTCGTCCAGTTCGTCGCTCAGCACCTTGGCGATGCCGGCCTGCACGTACTGCTTCACCATCGCCTGCTGGGCCTCCTGGACCATGCGGTTCAGGGCCACCTCCACCGAAACCTCGTCCGCCTTGAGCGCCACCAGCATCAGCGGGCGGTGGTGGGCCCGGGCGCGCTGCACCTCGCGGTAGATCTCGCCCTGCCGGGTGCGCCGCTCGGTGAAGTGCCCGAGCGTGATGTTGACCACCGAGTGCTCAAAATCGTTCACCCCCTGGCTGACGCGGTGGGCCAGCCACAGGGTGACGAGGATGGCCACCACCGGGGTCACCAGCAGGGGCAGCCCCACGTCCAGGCCGTTCCCCAGCCAAGCTTCCAGCGCCAGGAACAGCCCGGTGGCGGCGGCGCCCACCAGCCAGAGGTTCATCCGCAGCAGGGCCGGCACCAGCAGCATCAGCGCCGCCGCCACCGGCACGAAGATGTACGCCACCTGCGAGATGTTGATCGGCTTGCTGAAACGCTCTAGGTTGTAGAAGACAAACAGCCAGATGATCAGAAAAGCGACCGGCAGGCGGATCCTTTTCATTTCAGACCACTCCCATCAACTTACACATCACGCTCTTCAGCAAAGCCGGACAGCCCTGCCGCGAACAGGGCCCTCCGACGGTGGAGGCCAAGGCGACGCCCAGCGCCGTTGGCCGGCCGCACCTAACAGACCGCGGGGAAAAAACAGCCCCCTAGTGATAGGCAGCCCGGATCCCGGCCCAAGTCGCAACGCCCCCGTCCGTTCGCCTGAGGCCCGGCGCTCGCCGTCTGGCCCGCTCCACATCCTGGCTGCCTGCAACATACAACCGCCAACGCCAAAACTGACCCGCCCGGAATCTCACGGGCGGAAGTCACGTAGCTAAGTTTTGGGACGATGATTGCGGCCAGCTTCCGCCGTCTGCCTGTTGACCAAACTCCAACCAAACCTGGTCGGGCCGTCAAAGTTAAGGGCTGGAAGCTGTCATGCCGTGGACAGTAACTTATGATATATGTAAGTCCGCGAATCCCGGGCCCCGGTTGCGGGTACTTTGGTACTAGCTGTTACCCCGGTACCATCCCGCGCCATCCCTGCCAGCCGGATGGGGACGATCTACGGAGGCCGGCCCCGTCTTTCGCTGGAGGCCGGCGGCGGTAGATCGGCCGGCCGCCCCCCAAAAATGGCGGAGCCGGCGGGCCGGCGGGCGCTCGTCCCAAAGCCGACTCTTCATGATATGATTAACAGACTGCCTTCCTGGCACACTACAGGCTACCGGATCGCCTCGGCCCGCACGCTTGGCCGGGGTTTTTTATTGGCGCCGGAGGCCTGACGACGGACATCCCGTCGCCGGCCAGCCGCCGCCCACCAGCGAGCTATGCAGATCGAACGGACTGACCTTCGCAATATCGCCATCAGCGCCCACGTCGACCACGGCAAGACTACGCTGGTGGACGGCCTGCTGCGTCAGGCGCGCACCTTCCGCGAGAACCAGCAAGTGGTGGAGCGCGTGATGGACTCCAACGATCTGGAGCGCGAGCGCGGCATTACCATCTTCGCCAAGAACGCGTCCTTCACCTACCGCGGCATCAAGGTCAACATCGTGGACACGCCCGGCCACGCCGATTTCGGCGGCGAGGTGGAGCGCGTCATGAACATGGTGGACGGCGTGCTGCTGCTGGTGGACGCGGCCGAAGGCCCGATGCCGCAGACGCGCTTCGTCCTGCGCAAGGCCCTGGAGATGCGCCACCAGGTCATCGTGGTCATCAACAAGGTCGACCGCAAGGACGCCGAGCCGGACGTCACCCTGAACAAGACCTTTGACCTGTTCATCGAGCTGGGCGCCAGCGACGAGCAGGCCGACTTCCCCGTCATCTACTGCAACGCCATCACCCAGCAGGCCGGCCCCACGCCGGCCCTCTCGCCGGATTACCAGCCGCTGTTCGAGGCCATCCTCAACCACATCCCGGTGCCCAAGGTGGATCCGGAGGCGCCGACCCAGATGCTGGTGACCACGCTCAACTACGACGATTACAAAGGCCTGATGGCGGTCGGCCGCATCTTCAACGGCCGGCTGCGCCGCGGCCAGGTGGTGGCGCGCATCGACCACGAGGGCCGCGTCAACAACTACCGCCTGACCTACCTGTTCGCCTTCCAGGGCCTGGCCCGGGTGGAGGTGGAGGAGGCCTCGGCCGGCGATCTGGTGGCCGTGGCCGGCATGGACGAGGCCCACATCGGCGACACCGTGGCCGACCCCGAGACCCCGCTCGCCCTGCCCGGCATCCGCGTCGAGCCGCCGACCGTGCGCATGACCTTCGGCGTCAACACCTCGCCCTTCGGCGGGCGCGAGGGCAAGTACGTCACCTCCCGCCACATCCGCGACCGGCTGGCGCGCGAGCTGGAGCACAACGTCTCCCTGCGCGTGGAAGACACCGACCAGGCCGACAAGTTCCTGGTGAGCGGGCGCGGCGAGCTGCACCTGGCCATCCTGATCGAGACCATGCGCCGCGAGGGCTACGAGCTGGAGGTCTCCCGCCCGGAGGTGATCAACATGAAGGGCGAGGCCGGCGAGGTGCTGGAGCCCTTCGAGGAAGTCCACATCGAGGTGGCCGAGAGCCACATGGGCACCGTCATCGAGATGCTCGGCCGGCGCCGCGGCCAGATGACCAACATGCACCAGGGCGGCGACGGCTCGGTGTACATGACCTACATCGTGCCGACGCGCGGCCTGCTGGGCTTCCGCTACCAGTTCCTGACCGCCACCCAGGGCACCGGCCAGATGCACTCGCTTTTCCATGATTACCTGCCCTACGCCGGCGGCATCGAGCAGAAGGAGCTGGGCAGCGTGGTGGCCATCGAGCCCGGCACCTCCACCGCCTATGCCATCCGCAACGCCGAGGACCGCGCCATGCTCTTCATCGAGCCGGGCGTGGAGGTCTACGAGGGTATGGTGGTGGGCCAGCACGTCCGGCCGGAGGACCTGCTCTTCAACATCTGCACGAAGAAGCAGCTCACCAACGTCCGCGCCGCGCGGGCCGAAGTATTGGAGGCCCTGACCCCGCCCCGCCGGATGAGCCTGGATGAGTGCATCGAATACCTGGGCGAGGACGAACTGCTGGAAGTGACGCCGCAGAGCCTGCGCATCCGCAAGCGCATCCTGCACACCGAGCAGCGCGCCAAGGAGCAGAAGCGCGCCGAGAAGGCGCTGGAAGAAGCCTGAGCGGTGGCCCTCCACCTGCGCTCCCTGCGCTTTGACCCCCCCGAGCCGGCCCCCGTGGCCGGCTTTCCATTCAGCCTGCCCTTCGTCCAGGCGCGGACCCGGCTGGCCTTCACCACGCCGGTCACCTTCCTGGTGGGCGAGAACGGCTCCGGCAAATCCACCTGCCTGGAGGCCCTGGCCTGCGCCGCCGGGTCCATCATCGCCGGCAGCGCCGACGCCCGCGCCGACCAGACCCTGGCCCACCTCCGGCCGCTGGCCGAGCACGTCCGGCTGGAGTGGGGCCGGCGCACGCGCCAGGGGTTCTTCCTGCGCGCCGAGGATTTCTTCGGCTACGTCAAGCGCCTGGCCCAGCTGCGCGCCGATCTGCAGGCTGACCTGCGTGACACGGAGGCCGAGTTCCGCGGCCGCTCGGAGTACGCCCGCGGGCTCGCCACCGGCCCCCTGCGCGGCCAGCTGGCTGACCTGGAGAGCCGCTACGCCGGCGATCTGGACGCCCGCTCCCACGGCGAAAGCTTCCTGGCCTTCTTCAAGGCCCGCTGCGTGCCGGGCGGCCTGTACCTGCTCGACGAGCCGGAGGCCCCGCTTTCGCCCCTGCGCCAGATCGGCCTGATCGCACTGCTGCAGGCGATGACGGCCCGCGACGCGCAGTTCATCATCGCCACGCACTCCCCGCTCCTGATGGCCCTGCCCGGCGCCACGCTGTTCAACTTCGACGAAACGCCGCCGGCGCCCGTGGCGTACGAGGCGCTCGAGCACGTCCGCCTGACGCGCGACTTCCTGAACGCCCCGCACCTGTTCCTCAAGCACCTCTAAGCGCCGGCCGGCGCTGTATAATCGCGCCCATGTTCGCGGCTTCGCTCGCGCCCGCCCTCGCCCTGGCCCTGCTGGCCTCGGCCGACGCCGCGCCGGCCCTGTGCGCGCCGGCCGCCCAGCTGCTGGAGCTCGCCGATTGCCCGGACCTCGGCCCCGGCGCCTACCGCGCCCAGTACGCGGCCGCCGCCCTGCCGCCCGTCCTCCCCGACCTGCCGCTGGCGGACCTCCCCCGGCCGGCCAAGGCGCTGAGCGAGACCTATGCGCGCGTGGTCACGCCGGACGCCCCGCTCTTCACCACACCCGAGGACGCCGCCGCCGGCCTCGCCGTGCGGACGCTCGGCCGCGGCTTCGTCTTTGTCCAGTTGGTGGAAGCCGCCACCGCCGGCGACCTGCCGCTCTACCGCGTCCACAGCGGCGAGTACATCCGCGCCGCCGATCTGGAGCTGGTGGAGCCGACGAGTTTCCAGGGCGTGCAGTTCACCGAGCGGCCGGCCGGGTCCTTCGGCTGGCTGGTGGCCACGGTCCGGCCCAGCCCGGCCCCCGGCGTGCCGGCGCCCAAGGAGGTCAGGCGTCTGGCGCGCTACCGCGTGGTGCAGATCTTCGGCACGGTCCGCGTGGGGGCCTGGAATTGGTACCTGATCGGCCCCGGCCAGTGGGTGGAGCAGCGCGCCGTCTCGGTGGTCACCTTCCACCCGCCGCCGGCGGGCGTGAGCGGGGATTGGGTCCAGGTGAACCTCTACGAGCAGAACCTGGTGGCCTACGAAGGCGACCAGCCCGTCTACGCCACGCTGGTCTCCTCCGGCCTGGACAAGTGGGCCACTGAGCCCGGCCTGTTCCAGGTGTATGCGCGCCTGCGCGCGGACCGCATGCGCGGCGCCTATGCCCCGGACAAATCCGATTACTACTACCTGGAGGCCGTGCCGTACGTGCTGTACTTCGACGGCGACCGGGCCTTGCACGGCGAGTACTGGCACGACCGGCTGGGCTTCAAGCGCTCGCATGGCTGCGTGAACCTGGCCCCCCTGGACGCGCGCTGGCTGTACAACTGGGCCGGCCTCGGCACCCAGGTCTGGGTCTTTGACCCGTCGCAGGCCGGCGGCGCCAACGCCGAGGCGGCGGCGATCGGGCCGTGATGACCCGCCTCGCCCACTGCGCCTATTGCGGCCAGCGCTTCCCGGAGGCGGCCCCCTGGCCGCGCACCTGCGCCGCCTGCGGGGAGACCAGTTACCTCAACCCGATCCCGGTGACCGTGGTGCTCGTGCCGATCGCGGCCGGCCTGCTGGCCGTGCGCCGCGCCATTGAGCCCGGCCGCGGCCAACTGGCCCTGCCGGGCGGCTTTGTGAACGCGGGCGAGAGCTGGCAGGCGGCCGGCGCCCGCGAGGTGGCCGAGGAGACCGGCCTGGCGCTCGACCCCGCCGAGCTGTCCGTCTTCGCCGTGCACAGCCCGCCGGCGCCCGTCAACAACGTATTGATCTTCGCCCTGGCCCAGCCTCGCCGCGCGGCCGAACTGGACGCCTTCACCCCCAACGCCGAGACCCACGCCCTGGTGGTGCTGGCCGGCCCTCAGCCCCTGGCCTTCCCCCTGCACACCCTGGTGGCCGCCGAGTACTTCGCGCGCCAGGCGGCCGCCGGCCGGTGAGCGTATGCGGCCCCGCTGGCTCATCGCCCCGCTGCTGATTCTCGTGAGCCTGGGCCTGGCGCCTTCGGCGGCCGCCCAGCCGCTCACCCGCGCCTCTATCCATCAGCCGGCCGCCAGCGCCCCGGCCTCTCTCGCGGACGATCTGCCGGCCCTCTGCCCGCCGGCCCGCCAGCTGCGGTCTGAGCCGGACTGCCCGGACCTCGGCCCCGGCGCTTATCTGCGGGAGGCGCTGGCGGCCGGCCTGCCCTATCCCCTGCCGGCCGTGGTCCTGACGCCCACGCTGCCCTATCGCGGCCTCACCCCGCACGCCTACGGCCGCGTGCTCACCGAGACGGCCGGCGTCTATCGCCATCCGCTGGAGGCCCTGGCCGGCCTGCCGCCCCTGCGCCGCTTCGAGAAAGGCTTCGTCTTCGTCAGCGTGCTGGGCCGGACCACCGTGGCCGGCGCGGACTTCTTCCAGGTGAATCCTAGCGAGTACATGCGCGCCGCCGACGTAGACGACGCCCGCCCCTCCGGCTACACGGGCCTGTTCTTCGCCGGGTCGCCCCCGGCCCCGGTGGGCTGGCTGATCAACACCGTCCAGGTCAGCGCCGCCCCCGGCGCCGCCCCGGCCGCCGACGCGCCCTACGCCGGCCGCTACCAATCCTTCCAGCGCCTGGGCGTCCAGCGCGTGGGCGAGTGGGACTGGTACGAGATCGCGCCGGGCCAGTGGGTGGAGCAGCGCAACGTGGCCCTGGTGCAGCCCGCCCCGCCGGCCGGCGCGCCGCCCGACGTCATCGCCGTGGACACCGACGAGCAGTCGCTGGGCGTCTACCGCGGCGGCCAGCTGGTCTTCGCCACCCTGATCTCCAGCGGCTCGCGCGCCTTTCCCACCCGGCCGGGCACCTTTCAGGTCTGGGCCAAGTTCCGCTACGGCCGCATGACGGGCGCCTACTTCGACGACCGGCGCGATTACTACTACCTGGAAGATGTGCC